>NZ_AP018720.1 GCF_003966565.1 Sulfuricystis multivorans
AGGGCATTGGCAGCAAGATTTTTTTGTGGTATGATTGCCTTTAAATCCAGCAGTGATCGAGGTTTCGGTTCGGTCTGCTGGAGCTTTGTCCCCTCTTAGAGGGGATTACAACCTGTTGCTACGCCGGATGTAGCGCCCTCCGGCTGGAGCTTTGTCCCCTCTTAGAGGGGATTACAACAAGCGACGATTTCCGCTTGTCGCGCTGCCGTGCTGGAGCTTTGTCCCCTCTTAGAGGGGATTACAACCGGGTCGTAAACCTTCAGGTGCGGGTAGCACGCTGGAGCTTTGTCCCCTCTTAGAGGGGATTACAACGACAGCCGCGCAGGATCGATCACCTGCAAGGCTGGAGCTTTGTCCCCTCTTAGAGGGGATTACAACTGGGAGCCTAAGCCATGTATGGGATTCTCGGCTGGAGCTTTGTCCCCTCTTAGAGGGGATTACAACGGAGGCAAGCGCCGCAAGGCGCGCCGCCGGGCTGGAGCTTTGTCCCCTCTTAGAGGGGATTACAACAGTCCGAACCCAGCAATCAGCATCGTCTCGAGCTGGAGCTTTGTCCCCTCTTAGAGGGGATTACAACTGCTGCGGTTGTATCTGCAATCGAAGGTCTGCTGGAGCTTTGTCCCCTCTTAGAGGGGATTACAACGCCGTAGGCGGCGCTTGCCCACCGGCGAAAGCTGGATCTTTGTCCCCTCTGAGAGGGGATTACAACTTGCCATACGTCAGCATCTAGCGATATAGGGGCTGGCTCTTCGTCCCCTCCGAGAGGGGATTACAACAGGCTGGACGGTGGTGCTTGCCCTCCCAAGCCGGCCGGATCTTTCCCTCCAAAGATGGGATTACAACTAACAGTCTGATCACTCGCGCGGCAGACCTCGCCCTTCAGGGCGGGGAAGGATAGCGCCCATAGATAAGCTTGACACCTTGCGATATTCGGTGTTATCATAACGCAATGAAAGTCCAGCGTGCGTATCGTTACCGCTTTTATCCGACGCCTGAGCAAGAGGAACAGCTTGCGAAGACGTTTGGATGCGTGCGTTCGGTATACAACTGGGGGCTTGAGCGGCGCACGCGGGCGTTCTATGAGCGCAAGCAGCGCCTGTACTACAAGGACTTGGCTTTGGCGCTCACCGCGCTGAAAAAAACCCCTGAGCGCGCTTGGTTGAACGAGGTGAGCAATGTCGCGTTGCAGCAGGCATTACGGCATCTCGATCGCGCATTCGCGAATTTCTTTGCTGGGCGAGCTGCATACCCGACGTTCAAATCCAAGCGCGATGCGGTACAGTCTGCTAGCTACATGCGCAACGGCTTTACGCTGCGCGACGGCAAGCTGACACTCGCCAAGCAAGATAAGCCGCTCGATGTGCGCTGGAGCCGTCCGCTGCCCAATGGGGTGCAGCCATCCAGCGTCACGGTTACGCGCACATCTGGTGGGCGCTACTACGTCTCTTTGCTAGTGGAAGAGGACATCGCGCCTTTGTCGCAGACGAATGAGCGTATTGGGCTGGACTTCAACGCTGGCGCGATTGTGGACTCCAAAGGGCGCGTTCACCGACTACCGCAACGTCTCAACGATTTGGAGGCACGCAAGCGCCGGTATCAGCGTGCGCAACGGCGCAAGATCACCGCGGCCAAGGTGCGCATGGGACTGGAACCCAACGCGCCACTACCCAGAGGCGCTCGCCTGCCGGTGTCCAACAACTTGAGAAAGGCCAGTCGCAAAGTTGGTCGCGTGCAGGAACATATCGCTGCGATCCGTAGCGACTGGCAACACAAACTCACGACCTCGATCGTGCGCGAGAACCAAGTGATCGCGATCGAGGATCTAGCCTTGCGTGGCATGACGGCAAGTGCGCGGGGCACGCCAGAGAAACCCGGCAAACGCGTACACCAGAAAGCTGGCCTAAACCGGGCTGTACTCAACATGGGGTTTGCCGAGCTTCGTCGGCAGCTTGAGTACAAGGCACAGTGGTATGGACGAGAAGTCATTGCGATCGACCGCTGGTATCCAAGCAGCAAACGGTGTTCTGCGTGTGGCTACGTATTGCCCAAGCTGGCCTTGTCTGCACGCAAATGGACGTGCCCGGCCTGTGGTCAGGCGCACGATCGCGACCTGAATGCCGCGAAAAACATCCTGGCTGCTGCGCTTGCGATCAAGGCGGGCGCGGCAGCTCTGAGGATCGACGAACCCAGGGACTCTGGGGGGTAGCCTGTGGAGCGGTGGCAGCGGGCGCAGCAGTGTCTGTTGCGTAGTGTGCGCCGCAGTGAAGCAGGAATCCGTGCTCGCAAGGGCGCGGCGGCCATGCACCGATAGCATGGGAATCCCGGGCCTTTAGGTCGGGGAGGATGTCAATCCTGGCAAGCACCTTCCTTGCGCGGTATATCCCGCCGCGCCACGGCCATCCATCATCCGTGCTGCCAGAAGCACAGCCCGCTACACTTTCTCTCCGCTCCGCCTATCGTCACATCGACACGGCGCACAGTAAACCGCCAGTGCACCGCCAGTAACAAACGGCACCAGGCCGCCGCTACGAAGCCATGCAGTAAACCGCTAGTGCACCGTCAGCAACCGACTCGCAGCAACTCTCTCTGAGTGGCCGTCAGAGAGTGCACTTGTAGAGAACCGTCAGTGCTACGCAACGCATGCCACACAAACCGGCCCATGATAACTTGAATAATGTTGTATGTTGTGGTAGTATCGTATTAATACATAAAAGATCGTACATGAAAGAGTTGCTTCTACTCGTGCGCGAGACCATCGTGCGAGCTTTTGAAATCGCGACGTTTCGGTCTGTCGGTGCCGACCTTCCGAACGCGAGGGGCTTTGCCATGGCGGTATCTGTCTTGTCAGCCGCGTTCGTCGCTGGCGAGCAACTGGCGCGCGGCCACGGCATCGCAGGGATGATCATCATCCCTGCTGTCTGGTTGTTCGTGATCTGGACGGTTTCGCGGGTAGAGGGACAGATCGACTATCGCATCGCTTCAGCCTTGCTGCTCGGATCGATTCCTGTGTGCGTCATTCTGGTACTGGTCGCCGGCAGCGAGCCGATGGAGTGGATTGTTTCTGCATGGGGCGCTGTGGTCATGCTCAACGTTCTTGCAAAGCAGCATAAGCAGTGGATGTGATGGCTTTAACGAAAGAAGACATTTGGGCGGTCGCTGACCGTCTTGACGCGGAAGGCAAAACGCCGACCCTGGCAGCCGTTCGTAAAGCGCTTGGCAGCGGGAGCTTCACCACGATTTCCGAAGCCATGCGCGAGTGGCGTGAGCGGAAGAAGATGGTCGCGGACAGGGCGCAGGAGGCCGGCCCCATGCCGCCCGACCTGGACGATGCCGTCAGCCGCTTCGCCCAGGAAGTCTGGGTGAAAGCCACGGAGATGGCGAAAGCGGAAGTGGCGAAGCTTGTGCACGAGTATGCTGAGGCCAGGAAAGAATGGGACAACGAACGGCAGGAGCTGGAAGCGGTGGCCGAGGATATGTCATCCGCCTTGGATGAGTGTCATGCGCAGATGGAAGAGGATCGGGCGGCATTCAACGACCTTGTTCGCCAACGCGTCGAAATGGAAGCGTTAGTGATTCAACTAAAGGAGCAGGTGAGGGAGAACGAGGCGCGAATCGAAGAGCTGCGCCAGGAAAACCAGCGCCTGCATGATCTGTTACGGCATATAGGCAAAGGGGAAGCGTGATGAAAGAAAAACTGGCTTACTGCGAGACGTTCGAGGAGCAGGCTGAGTGGTGTCGCAATGCTTTGTTGGCTGGGAAGACGCTCACGTATCCAGGAATTTTCCTAGGTGGCGGCGATCCAGACAGGATTATTCGACATCTTCGGAGAAAGGTTGGGATGCCAATCAAAACCGTTTATGTGAAGACGATCGATGCGGCGGGGACGGTGCATCCCCGAACGCTGGCATGGAGGCTTGAAGAGGTCGACTCTAGCCTTGCCTAATGTGTTCAATGGTGCATAAATGAGCACCAAAGGCGGCGCCTGAAAATAGAAGAACGAGAATGGATGCCAATACCAAAAGGGGCTACGACCTCATCAATCGCCGTCGCAAGCAGTGGGCCAATGAGGAAGAGGTGCGCCACGCATGGATGAAGGGGCTTGAGGAGGCCTTGCAGATCGACTTGGACGCGGAGAGAGCCAAGCGCGACTCCAGCCACAACAACGTCATTATCGAGTTCAAAGGCCCAGGCCTCTTCAAGGGCAGTGAGGCAAGCCCGAAGTTCATTGAGGCGACCGAAGGTCGTCTCTTGAAATACATCTCCCGCTTGGCTGATGAGCAAGGGCTGGATGAGAAGGACTATATCGGTATTGCCATCGATGGCGATCATGTGGGCTTTGTTCAAGTCCAAGACGGCAAGATCGTTCGCCAGCCACTGATACCGTTCTCGCCAATTACCTTCCAGATGGTGGTCAATGCGCTGAGAGCAAATTTCCGGCGAGCCATCACATCGGAGAACCTTGTCGAGGACTTTGGGCATCTATCCGAGACAGGCCGCGAGTTCATGCAGGAACTGTCCAATGCTCTTGCTGACGCTCTTGGGCAGCCCGGCAACAGAAAAATCAAGATGCTCTTCGAGGAATGGGCAACTTTGTATGGACAGGCTGCTGACCTCAGCAGTCAACAGCGCAAGAAGATCAATGGGTCGTTGGGATTTGACTTCGTAGGCCCGGCCGGCATTAATTTGTCAGCCAAGCTTTTTGTTATCCACACTTTTCATTCTCTGCTAATGAAGCTGATCGCGGCCGAGATAGTGGCTGCACATGGCATGGCATCAAGCACCTCCCTGATCCATGAGCTACTAGCTCTCGGAACGGACGAAGCTCTGATTGAGGCCCTACGCTCGGATGTCGAGAACGGCGGATTCTTCAACGCGGTCGGCTTGCATGGCTTCGTAGAAGAAGCCATCTTTAGTTGGTATCTGGATGCCACAACCAAGAAGGCGATCCGCACGTCGATATGCTTGGCGATTCGCACCTTGCTGGCTCAGCTTTCGGTCTATCGCTTCGATACCATCAAGAAGACCGGTCGCTCGCGCGATGTTCTGCGTGACTTCTATCAGGACTTGGTGCCGGAGGAATTGCGCAAGAGCATTGGCGAGTTCTACACGCCGGACTGGCTGGTCGAGTACTCTGTGGCTAAGCTCGGATACGCACCAAGTAAGTGGTGTTCTGCTCGCATCCTGGACCCGACATGCGGTTCGGGGTCGTTCCTTCTGGAAGTCATTGAGCGCAAGCGTGAGGCAGCTTTAGCGGTTGGCTGGACTGCCGAGCAGACCGTGGACATGCTGACCACGACGGTCTGGGGCTTCGACATCAACCCGCTGGCTGTGCAAGCCTCTCGCGTCAACTTCCTGATCGCTATCGCAGACCTGTTGCAGCAGTGCAAGGGTAAAGACGTTGAGATCCCCGTCCTCTTGGCTGATGCGGTGTACTCCCCTGCCCCCCACCCTGACGGCGATCAAAAAGTGGTTGAGTACAACATTGGCAGTCAGCAAGCAAATCTGCGAGTTGTTCTACCCGCCGACTTGGCGCGTGATCGCGTGTTGCTCGACAAAGTATTCCGGCTCATGGGAGAAGAGGTTGAAAACGACACTGAATTCCCGCCCGTCTCTAAGGCGCTGGTGAAAGCCAAGATACTGAGCGAGGCGCAGGCCGATGAGTGGAATGACCACCTCAAGACGACCTATGACCAAGTGCTCGCACTGCATCGACAAAACTGGAACGGCATTTGGTTCAGGATTGTGCGCAACTTCTTTTGGTCAGCTACTGCCGGACACTTTGATGCCATTGTTGGTAATCCGCCTTGGGTTCGATGGTCGAATCTCCCAGAGGCATACCAGAACCGAGTTAAGCCCATCTGCGAAAAGTACGCCATTTTCTCGGACACCAAGTTCCACGGTGGCAACGAATTAGACATTTCCGCCATCATTACCTACACGACGGCTGACAAGTGGCTGGTCGAAGATGGACGGTTGGTGTTTGTCATCACGCAGACGTTGTTCCAGTCGCCTTCGTCGCAAGGCTTTCGGCGCTTTCGCATCAATGCAACCGACCGCTTGGTGCCTATCTCCATCGATGACATGAAGGGGCTAAAGCCGTTTCCAGACGCGGCGAATAAAACGGCAGTCGCCATGTTCACGAAGAAGATATGGGGCACGACCCGCTATCCGTTGGACTACCGTGTCTGGCTTGGCAAGCCCAAGACCGACAATGCAGGCAACCCCAAGAAGGGACACGGCGGTCAGGTGGCTCGCTTGAAGGCAATCGACCCACGTCTACATCTTGCAGAAGTGGCGGAGCTTGTGGATGTGATTCAGATGGAAGCCAACCCCGTCTCGCAAACTATGGATGGGGCCCCTTGGGCCATCATGAAGCCTGGGCGCTTCGCCGCATGTCAGTCGATGTTTGGCTCCTCTACTTGGGTCAACGGCCGCAAGGGCATCACGACTGACCTGAATGGCGTCTATTTTGTGGATGTCATCGACTCGAACCCTGCAACAAAGACGGTCAAGGTGCGAACTCGGCCACATGAAGGTAAAACAGACTTGGGGCAGCCGCGCGAATTCTGGGTTGAGGCTGAGGGCCTGTTTCCCTTGGCGAAGGGCGCAGGCGACATCCATCCCTGCTATTTTCTTCCGGAGAACACGCTCTATGCGTTTGTGCCGAATAAGGGCATTGACCGGGCGTCGTTGGAAAGCGCTGCTGCGCGTTACAACAGCCATACGAATCCAAAGACATTTAGGTTTTTCAAAGCCTACCAGTCGTTTTTGGAGTCGCGTTCCACCTTCAAGACGCGCATGAAGGGTGCTCCGTTCTTCGCAATCTACAACGTGGGTGACTACACCTTTGCGCCCTACAAGGTCATTTGGGCCGAGATGACGGGCGATTTTTCTGCGGCCGTCATAACGTCTGGGTATGTGCCGGGCTGCGGGCCGCGTGTTTATGTCCCTGACCACAAACTCTACTTTGCCGACTTCTACCAGCCGGAGCCAGCATTTTACTTGTGCGGTTTGCTGCACTCGGAGATCATCAAGGAGATGATTGAGGCTCATAACGTGGCAACCAATATAGGCGACATCTTCAAGCATGTTAATCTTCCTGAGTATGACGCCAGTTTGGCCGAGCACAAAACGCTTGCTGAACTAGTGCAGCAGGCCCATCAAGAGCATGACTCTAAGAAGCGAGCCAATGTAGTTGCCAAAATCAGAATTGCGGCTGACGAAATCATTGAAGCTGAAATTGCTCGTCGGCGGTGATGAGTTCGATAACGAACACAACCACAACATCGACGTTGAGATGCTAGAAATGCCAACATCTTGCCCACACTGACTTTGGTGAGACTGCCTTCCTTAATCACCACGGCCATGCTCAATCTCCAAGCGCCATGTAACGGTCGGCCTGCGCGAGCGACTCATCGAGTGCGACGATTGGCTCCACCTCGGCCAATCGATCCGCCTGTGACAACGACACGCCGTCATCGCCGGAAGCCAGCGCGAAAAACCTAGCGCCAACAGAACGTGCGGCTAGCTCGATCTCCAGCTCCCGCAGTAAAAACAGGCTGTGCGTGGCCAGAAACACCTGAATGCCTTGCGCCGGCAGCGCCACGATGCTTTGGGCCACCACGCGCACGAGCCTGGGATTGAGGTTCGTTTCGGGTTCATCCCAGAACAAATATCCCTTGTCGAGCAACACCCCCGTGCTGATCAATCGAGCCAGCATCGCAATCTTGCGCAGCCCTTCCGCAACCAGCGGCATCTCCATCCGCCCCTCGCCAGGAATTTTCAAATAGAACCGGCCCGTGGCGGAATCGACATCGACCCAACCGCCCATGGCCTTTTCCATGGGCTCGAGCATTTGCGCGATACGCTGCTCGCGCGGGCCGCGCAATGCTGGTGCCCCGAGCAGGGAGACCGTGTCACGCCAGGTCTCCTCGAACTCCAAGTGATAGTTGTCGTAGAGCGCGACGAACCACGGTGCAAGCGTGACCAGTTCGCGCGTGGGCAAGTAGGCGGGGGATTTATCCAACCGCTTCCGTGGAGGCTGGGTGACTTCGACCTGGGATTTGGCATTGGTCGCAAATCCAACCTTTGCATCAAGTGCTGCGTCGTCGAACTGCAAGGCCAGTTCGCATCGTGTCCGCCCTTGTTTGCGCCGGGCGAGTCTTCCTAAACTCTCGGCGCGGAAAACGCGGACAAGCTTTTGCGCATAGGCTTTTTCAAGCGCAGACTTGGTGAGATTCATGCTGTCGGCCTGCACTTTGAGAAGAGAATAAACCGCCTTGAGCACGTGGGTTTTGCCCGTGCCATTCTCACCGATGATCACATTCAAGCCGGGGCTGAACTCCCACGTTCCATCAGGAACGGTCGTCAGGCTCTGAAAGCTGGTGTTCTTCAGCATGTTGCGGCCCTCGATCAAATCTCCAACTGGCCTTGCGCGCCGATCATACCGGCCTCGTTGGTCGCCTGCTCGATGCCGCTCCAGGCGGTGACCAGTTCGTTGTAGGCGCGGGCGTCTTCGGCCCAGCCCTTCCGCTCGCACAGGGTGTAGAGGCGGTAGGCGAGCGCCCGAATCGGCTCGGCGCGGCTTGGCATGCGCGCCAGGAGCTGGCCGGCTTCGGTCTCGCCGTGCTGGTTCAAGGCGCGGATCAATTGGTGCAAGGCTTCCCAGACCGGGGTGCGGGCATCCCGCTCCGGCGACCAGTCGGCGGGGTATTCGGCCAATTTGAGCAGGCGCAGCTTGCCGCCGCCGCTTTCCACCACGCCAGCTTCCTTCAAGCCGTCTACGCTGGTGCCCTTGGCGCGCGCCAGCACGTCGGCCTCGCCATACTTGCCCTCGGCCCAGTCCTGTTGCTCGAACCAGTGCAGGCAGAACTGGGTGTCGGCATCGAAATCGTCTTCGGCCAGATAACGGTTGATGAGCTGCAGCGCGGTTCTGACGGACATGGGCGTGCCGTTGGCCTCGAGCACCGCGGCGTATTGCGAGAAGATCGCCATCCCAGGGCCGATGATGGCCTGGGAAAGATCCACCGGCGCCACCGGCGAGTTCACCCCGCCGCGGGTCACATGGCCTCGAGCGCCTCGGGCAGCACCGCGTTGAGCTCGCGCACGAACTCGCGGCGGCTGGCCACCGGCGCGTCCGCCGGGCGTGGACGGCAGACGAGCACGACAATGCTTTCTCCGGTAAAGGAGTTTCCGGCTTCCATTCTGGCTTTGCCTGCCGCGACATCGCTCGCTCCCTGCAAAACGCGGTCAAGGTGCGGTGCCTTGACAGCGCAGGCCTGCGTCACCATAATTGCTCCCGTCAACCCCGCCGGAGATAGCATCTCCGGCCCGACGCCCTCCCCGTGAGGGCGTCTCTGTTTCCGGGCGCAGCCCAAGCTCACAGCGAGCCCTCCGCCGCCGTGGCGCGCGCCAGCATCGCGTCCAAGTCCAGGTTGATGCTGGTCACCGCCCAGTCGGGCTCTTTGGTGAAGGGCTTGCGCACGTAAAACGGCCCCTCATGGCGCTCGCCGTCCACCAGCACGATGGCGAGGATGAATTTGTCGGCCTGGTTGAGGCCATAGAGGATCTCGTTGCGGGTGACGGTGAGGGTGTTCTGACCCTTGGCGCGGCCTTTGACCTCGATGTGGCGGCTCTCGGGGATGCGCCCGTCGCGCGCGGGTGGCAGGCTGGTGATGTCCCAGCCGCACTTCTGTGCCGAGACGTCGATGACTTCATGCCCCAGGGCGCGCTCGGCATCCATCACGGCCTGCATGGCGATGCGCTCGATGCGGGCGCGGACGGCGGCGTCGGCCGACCATCCGGGTTCGCCCTTGCGCTGCAGCAAGAAGCCAACGGGGATCACCAGCACACCGCCAGTCGCACCGCCCGTCGAGCTTCCTTGACTTTGATCAATCCTCCCGGGCCTAAAGTCAGGGTTTGCCGCGCGAGTGATCAGTCCGCCACGCCACGCCAGAATTCTTCTCCGATCTCATCCAGGGGAAATGTGTGCGATCTTCCTGCGCGAATCTCGCCAAGGCTTTTCTCGGCGAGATACAAATCTTCGAGGTCGCCCAGGTATTCGATGATAGCCTCCCTGGCACAGGAGGTCTTGGTTCGACCTGTGGCCTTGGCCAGCGCTTCAAGACGGGCTTCAACTTCAGCAGGCAGTCTGATGGTGAGCATGTTCCCTCCTCGATCTGGTTACGATTTCTTGATGGCGCTATTCAGGTAGGACAGCGCCTTCATGACGCAGCCCGCTTCGTGCCGGATCGCAGCCAGAGCATTCTCGGTTTCTATCACCTTGTCCTTCTCCCAATCTTGGGCGTATTTCAGCAGCTTGCTCAAGTTATAACCACGCGCTCCACGAGGCTTTGCGATGTATGTCAAAAACGCGCGTCTGTTTGTTTTAGGGCCATGCCACTTCTTGTCGTACCACTCGATCGACAGTGACAAACCTTGCTGACGCGCCCTTGGTTTGAGCGAGCTCTTCTGCGGCCAGTCCTTCTGCTTGTTCATCTCGCTTGCGAATCGATAGTACTCATCGACCACTTCCATGGCGCGTTCGTAGAGTTCGACCATGTGTCTTTCCAGGGCATCTTTTGCTCCGACTAGCGCGTTTTCGTTACTCATCAACAATACTCCTTATTCCTTATCTTTAACAAATTGGAATCCGATCGCCATTCCTTATATAGCCAAATCAATGAAAGTCGTCATTCAAGCCTTCATTTTTTTTCCACCTCCTTAAATTAAAGGAACCATACCGTTGTTTCCTCACCATAATGGTGAGGAATCGGCCAAACAAGCATATTCCGGCTTTCCGTGTAGAAAGACAAATCGCGTTTCCTCACCATAATGGTGGGGAAAGCGCGCATAGATTCCTAGCCCAGATTCTGCATCGATTCGAAGCGCAGGTCGCCATGTACCGGGGTCTTCATTTTTTCCACCTCCTTAAGTTAAAGGAACCATACCGTTGTTTCCTCACCATAATGGTGAGGAATCGGCCAAACAAGCATATTCCGGCTTTCCGTGTAGAAAGACAAATCGCGTTTCCTCACCATAATGGTGAGGAAGACCATACATCAACACCCATCTTTTTTTTCTGCTTAATAGTGCATTTCTGTGCGCTTTTCGTCCGAATTTTTCTTCCTCTGCTTGCTATGTTTCTGGCGGTGCGCTGGAGGTGTAGTCAGGCGCTCTGGCTGGCGCATGTCACAGACAGTGCACTGGCGATTCACTGGAATACCTAACCTCACCGCCAAGGCGCGGCTTGTTACTAGCAGTGCTCTAGCGGTGCTCTCAAAGGAGAACGACTTGAACATTCTTGGCATCGACATCGGTTACTCGAATCTGAAGCTCGCCTATGGCTTGAAAGGCGAATCTCCCAAAACCCATCTTCGCCCTGCCGGGGCCGCGCCCGCCGACAGGTTTGGGTCGCGCTTCGATGGGAAGGCGCACGATGACTTCCTGCATGTGATGGTGGACGGGCAGGAATTCATCGCTGGCGTGTCTCCTGATCGCGCGGAGATGTGGAGCCGCTCTCTTCATGCCGATTACCCATCCAGCGCGTCTTACAAGGCACTGTTCCACGCTGGCCTTCTTCTCTCCGAGATGGATAGGATCGACATGCTCGTCACCGGGCTGCCTGTGTCCCAGTATCTGGACGAGGCTCGCAAGCAGGCCGTGGCCGAGCAAATGCAAGGGACTCACCAGGTCACCGCCAAGCGCACCGTAACGGTCGAGAAGGTCAGAGTCATCCCGCAACCGGTTGGTGGGCTGCTCGACTACATCTCCCAGGAAGATGCCGACATCGAGGACGCGCGGGTGCTGGTGATCGATCCGGGGTTCTTTTCGGTCGATTGGGTTGTGATTGCCAACAAGGACCTGCATCGCCAGTCTTCCGGCACCAGTCTCAATGCTTCCTCTGTCGTTTTGGAAGAGGCTTCCAGGCTGATTGCCAAGGATTACGGCTCGTCGGTCAATACCGAAACCTTGGAAAACGCCGTCCGGGTCGGCAAACCCACCGTGCTCGTTCTTGGTTAGCGAGTTGAGCTGGCTCCCTACATCGAGCAGGCCGCGAAGACGGTCGGTCCGGTCGTCGTCGAATCCATCCAGAAGTCGCTACGGACAGAAAGCAAGATGGCTGACCTCGTGGTCCTCGTCGGGGGCGGAGCCATGTTCTTCCGCGAGGCCGTGCAGAACGCGTTTCCACGTCTGACCGTGGTCACGCCGAAGGATCCTGTGTTCTCCAACGCTCGTGGATTCTGGTTGATGGGGGTGGCTTTGTGAGTGGCATCCGGGTCGTTCTCACCGTCACCCCCGCCAGTCCTGAGCTTTTCGCGGCGTTGCAGGAGGTGCCGGCGCGGCTACGGGCCGAACGTGTCAGGACGCTCGCAACGCTTGGGCTCGCCGCCGTGTCTGGCGTGATCGGCAGGCCGGCCATTGGCCCGGCCACCGAGGCAGCTCCACAGGCTGTAGAGCCTCCGAATCGAGCACTGAGCTTCGCCAGGTCGTTGGGAGGTGGAGGGTTGTGAACTGGAACATTGGAATGCCTCCGAAAAACATGCTGGTCGCGCTCGTTGTGCGCAAGTGGCTAGTTGATATCGGTGGCGGCCTGAGAATGAGTTTCATCGCGTCGGATCCTGTCGAGCATTTGGAGGTGATCGAGCGTAATTTCTTTGAGTGCCGAGAAGTCGAACCGTCGCAGACTGTGAGAATGGGTCGAATCGTTGAAGATAGTGACGGCCTGGTCGTGCTCGACGAGGAAGGCGATCAAGCCGATTTCGAGATTACTGCGATCCTTGCTTGGGCACATGTCCCTTCGTTTGCCATGGATCAGGCAGCGGCCAAGGAAACAGAACTTCTACTGCGTCGAGTGCAAGGTCGTTTGGACTGAACGAATCATGCCGATTCGCCAAGAGAATAAAGATCGTTATCCTGCCGACTGGGCGCGTCGCAGCCGGTTCGTGCGCTTTGTCCGGGCACGGAACCGTTGCGAGTGGTGCGGTGCCGAGAACGGTAAACCGCACCCGGTGACCGGTAGCAAAGTGGTTTTGACCACGGCCCACGTGTTCGACCACAGGCCTGAAGCAGCCAGTTTGCTGAACTTGGCCGCGCTCTGCCAGCTTTGCCACAACCGCCACGACGCAAAAATGCGCCGCGACGGGAAAAAGCGTCGACACGAGATAGAGAGCGGACAGCTTTCCTTGTTCTAACTGCAATGCCTTGTGTCGATCGAAAAGTAGGCCGCCATCACATCGCCTTTTACCGGGGGTGGCTCCAGGGTCTCGAACTCAGAGACATGGCCGACCGCTACCTCGAAACAGGACTCGACCTGCGGCTAGCCAAAGGGACGCTCACTTGGCTGCGCGATACCCTGAGCCAGGCGGCGCTCAGGCAGGGCAAGCGCGGTGAGGCGCGATTGCTGCGTCTCCATCTGGCACCCAACCCGCAGGCCGCTACACCAGCCGTTCCATCGCTAGACGATTTCCGAGCCGAGCACGATCCGGACGGGTTCTATCGAGAAGAAGAGCTGATCAGGCTGTACTTGGAGACGTTCCCCCAGGCCGCCGACCGGAAAATCCGTCAGCGCCAACGCCTCATGGAGCGCCAACTGAAAGCGCTCGATGTAATCGAGCGGCTTCTCGCCACCGACCCCGTGCCGGGGGATCTGGTCTCCGCATGGTTCGACAAGCCTGTTGCCGATCGACTGGTTCTTGCCGGCATTCCGACCATCGGCGCCCTGCTGGAGCGAATCCGGGAACGCGGATACCGTTGGTGGATCACCGTGCCCAAGCTCGGGGAGAAAGGCGCTGCCCGGATCGTCGCCTGGTTGCGTGGATATGAGTCGTCCTTGGGGCCATTGCCGGACCATGCGACTGCGCCGGTTCGCAGCCTACCCGTCTCCATGCTTACCCAGATCCGCGTCCGTGAAACCGCCATCGTGCCCATCGAGGTCTTCACGGCACCACAGGAGCTCGCCGGCGAGACGGGTTCCAACAGACATCCAGGACGGCCACGCATTCAGGCCACCAATGACCATCAGGCCATCGAGTCCTGGCTTGCCACGAAATCGGGTAGCCCGAACACGTCACGGGCCTACCGCAAGGAAGCCGAACGGCTCCTTCTCTGGGCCGTGATCGAGCGCGGCAAGGCGCTTTCCGATCTCGGCGTCGAGGACTGCGCGGCCTACCGGAACTGGCTGTCCATGCTTGGACGGACGAATCCGGAACAGTGGCCGTTCCGGATTCCACAGGGTGAATGGATTGGTCGCCGAAACACGCCGCGATTCAGTCCCGCTTGGCGACCGTTCGACGGCCCGCTGTCGGCATCGAGCGTGCGCCATGCGCTCACCATCATCTCCGGTCTCTTCGAGTGGCTCGTCCAGGTGCAGTATTGCGCCTTCAATCCCTGGAGCGCCGTGGGCCGGAAGCTGGCCGCAAGCCCAGACACACCAGATGACGTGGAATTGACGCGGGTGTTCTCGACCGGCCAATGGGACTACCTGATGTCTTTCCTCGACGCCTTGCCTGCGGACGATGCGACTTCACGGCTACGTTTCGTGCTGCCATTCGCCCAGGCCACTGGCCTGCGTCTGTCGGAGCTCGTGGATGCGAGCATCGGGCGTCTCTATACCATGCCGCTCAAGGATGGCCTGGGCGTGCGCTGGATGCTCAAAGTGCTGGGCAAGGGCGGCAAGTGGCGGGCCGTGCCCTTGTCCAGCCGGGTCATGGATCGCCTCCGGGAATACCTTGCATACCGAGGCCTCGATCCCGATCCGCTCGCCAATCCGCCCGAGACGCCCTTGATTTCCCGGCTTGGAAGCCAGGAGCCCGTGACGGGAAGCGCCTTGTACAAGACGCTGCGGACGGTATTCCATCAGGCAGCAGAAAGCCTGGCGGCGGATGGCAAAGACCAGGAAGCCAAAGCCTTCCGCCGGGCGACCGTCCATTGGCTGCGGCATACCTGCGGCGCGCATCTCGCGTCGAGCGGCGTGCCGGTAAATCTGTTGCAAAAGCTTCTGGGTCACGCGAGTCTGGCGACCACCAGCATCTACACGGAGACGGACGATGAACGACTGTGGGCAGAGATTGAGTCACGAGCTTGAGTGTCGGCTGTGCCCCAGGCTTTCCGCAAGCCGCACCAAGATCGTCTTTCCTACGCCCTCCCCGCCGGGCGGTCTGCTCGCGGTCGGGGAGGCGCCTGGTGCAGAGGAGGACAAGCTGGGCGAGGGCTTTGTCGGCCAGGCTGGCCGCACGCTCGATGCCCTGCTCGTCCAGCACGGACTGGAGCGAAACCGTGATTATGGCGTAGCCAACATCATCCGTTGCCGTCCGGATGGCAACCGGAAGCCGGACAAGACCGAGATCGCCGAATGTCTGCCAAGTCTTGCGGATTTCCTGCTGGATGTCCGACCAAAGGTGCTGTTGCTGGTCGGCTCCACTGCGACGGAAGTCTTTCTAGGTTCTGGGCCGCTCTACTGGCAGATCGAGCGATCCAGAAAATCCCCGGCGCTGCTTGCCAAGGACGCGCACCCCATCCTTCAGCCCGCGATCCGGAGACTGCATGGCTCTGCGGGCGGAATTTTTGCCATTCCCATGCCGCACACTTCCGGCATGGCGTGGAACCGCAAGTCACCCAGCGGTGAGTTGTGGCGTGAGATTGGCAGACGACAGGTCGAGTTGGCCGTCGAGTGTCTGGAGAGTGCGTGTGCTAATTGAGTACAGGACGGATCGGCGCGGCTACACCCTATGGATGGAACGAGACCTGTTCGGCGCATTCGTGCTGTATCGGCGCTGGTATGGCCTCAACAACCGGCGGGGCGGTATGAAACGCCAGGTGTTCGAGCACGAAGAGGATGCACTAAGAGAAGTGCGCCGGATCATGCGCGTACGGAAAAGGCATGGGTATGTGGCGGTCGGCTAATTCGTTTCGGGATCGTTGGCTACGAGTTTCTTCGTCTCGTCAGCAGAGGTTATCCGTCGATACATACAGGATTGCCAAGGCAAATAGGCACTTTCATCCCATCCACTGAAGGTGATGGGTATTCCCGCGCCGCTCTATAAACAACAAACATGAATACTTTTTTCTGTCCGCATCGAAAAAAACTTGAAATCTAACCTCAATGCTGATATGTTCTTAATATTCCTGTAGTGGAGAAAATGTGTGGCCGCACGTGAGATAGAGTTCAAGACCTCGGTAGCGCTGGCACTTTCTGGCCTGGATGTTTCGGCTAAGGTGTTGCAGTCGCTGGTTGGGCGTGAAAAGCCCCCTGGCCAACACCACATGAAATACACCCCTGCTGATTTGCGCGCAGCCCGTTATCGGCATGCCAACCTAGATCCAGCCGAACTGGATAACTCGTTGCTGTTTGCGGCCGACAAGCTGCCACCACAAATCATTACGCGCATGACGCGCGGCGGGGCAGGAAAGAGCAGCATCTCGGTCAATGTGGCGGCGACACTGGCCATGATGGGTTACCGCACCTTGTTGATCGACGCTGATCCACAAGCCACTGCATCCAACATGCTTGGTGTGGAGTCTGCTTACGACGCCACGATAACGCATCTTGGGAAGTTCCTGACACGCGCCACGAACACTCCGGATGCTGACTTACCCCAAGCCATCCTGCCGATCTACGCCAACGGCTTCCTGAGCCTGCTGCCATCGGATATTACCCTGTCTGAAACGGATGCGGCTCTGGTGGCAACCATGGCCTCCCATGAGCGGGTGGCGCTGTTCCTGTCACGCAATGTCCGGTATCTTTCGCAGAACTTCGAGGTGATTGTGTTCGATACGGCACCAGGCACAACACCCATTGGACTGGCTTGCACCTACGCAGGCAAGTCGGCAGGAAAGATTCTGGCGGTGGTTGAGCCTGAGGGGAGCTGCCTGCGCGCACTTGACTCGCTGGCCTCCAACCTTACCGAGATCAACATGCTGACGCGAGCTAACGTGGATATGGAGGTAGTGGTGAATCGGTACCACCCCTCCATCAAGCATGTGCGCGAAAACATGGGACTGCTCTACTCGAAGTATGGCACCAAGCTTCTGGATGTAATCATCCCGCAATACTCAGGCTTTGGCCGGCAGATCAACCCTGCCTCTGGGCGTAATGCTCCACTGGTCGAACTTGAACCATCCAGCCCGGGCGGTATGGCGCTGATAGAACTAACCAAGGCACTCATTCAAAGCTATCGCATCACGCTGCCTGGTATGGAGCCAAAGCCATGAGGCGCGGACCCATTAAGCTGTCAGGGCTGATCAAGACTGGCAAGGTGGTGGCTCGCGCACCAGCGGAAGGCTCTGAACTTCCGGATGTCGGCATGGTGCCGGAAGCGGAAGATGCACGTGTGCCGGCACCTCCTGTTACCCAAAACATAATCGCTGCAACAGACCAAGACACCGTTGTTGATGGCCGGTTCTACCGTCGAATCAATGTTGAATTGATTGACCCAAACCCGTTGGCGCCGCGCGAGATTTACACAACGCAAATGATTCTGGAGCGCGCTGAGGATCTGCGCAGCCAAGGGCAACATGACCCCATCCATGTAATTCCGAATCCCGATGTTCATGGACGGTTCATTATCAGCGATGGCTGGACACGGGTGCGCGCGTGCCTAGATCACAAGGTTATGGACTCATTGCTCGCAGAAATCCATTACGATCTCACCATCAAGGAGGCAGCCTGGTTTGGCTATGAGCAAAACGAAGGCCGAAAGAACCAAAGCGACTTGGACCGTGCGTTCTTCTATAAAAAGATGATCGATGGCGGTGAGTCGGCAACGGTTGTGGCAAAACGCCAAAAACTATCCAAAACCATGCTCAGTTTTTATATGGCTTACACTCGACTACCGGAAGAGATCCTGCTTGTCGCCAGGGAGAACCCAAAGAAATTTAGTGCGAGCGTGGCCTACCAGTTGTACAGGCTTCATGAGATGGCCGGTATTCGGAAGGCTGTAACCCTGGCCAGTCGGTATGCTGAAGAAGAGCATACCTATCGGTGGCTGCTTGGGCAGGTGGAGGCTCATCTAAACCCAACCAAGCATAAGCAGCTGTCTGCTACGAAACAGGTTCGCTATGCGAACGGATATTACAAGCAAAAAGGAGATACCTTCGAGGTAAGCATCACCGTCTCGCCAGAGCAACAGGTCAGCTTCGCAGAAGCTATGGAAAAATTGCTTGATACCGTAGCCGTGCAGGCAGCCAAGGATCCTAAAGATGTTCAGTAAGACACTCAGGCTTGAGTTTAGACGTCTAAACACTCGCGGGTGGCACCCCGCAAGAGATGATGTTTAGACGTCTAAACATGCTACCCAGAAGCCCCGCACACGCGGGGCTTCGTTCATTTGAACGCCGACAATCGGAGATTTTGTCATGAGCTAACCACACAAGCCGTCAGACAAACAAAAAAACCCGAGGAGCGCCAACTCCCCGGGTCCTTGTGAGTCTTGACGATTACTGAGTATTCCCTACAACCGGCGCCAACCGGCCATAAGCCAAAGCAACAAGGCGAATCGTAAGGAATTTCCCAGCAATCGTCAAGTGGAATCGTATTCCTTGGAGATTGCGATGAGCCTTGCTGTCCCTATTGTCACGTATCCCTCCGTGATCGCCAGGGCCTGTGCCGCCCTGGATGAATCCCCTGTGTTTCACGACCTGCCAGACGGATACTTCCGTGTGGTGGTCCGCATCATCAAGAAAATCAACCTGGCGCACGCTAAGGCCCCCATTCTTGCCAGCCGCGCGACATTGGCGCGGGAATCAGGAAAATCCGTCGAAACCGTTGGTCGCGTGGTGAAGTGGCTGGAAGATCGCGGCCTGATCCAGCGGGAACGGAAAGCTAGGCCTGGCCTGCGCGGATCAAGCTCACCCATCATTCCAACCCGCAAGCTTCTTGATGCGCTCTTGATCTCCCCTGGCTTGGCACCTAGCCGGCGTAATGCTGACCAAAGCAAGGCCGGCTTGCCGGCCGACAAATCATCGGTCAAGTCAGACGGCTCTATATCAAGGATTCAACTCCAAGCAGTCTCTACGAGAGAACAGCCAGACGCGGGACCTTTTGTGCGCATCGAAGGGAAAACAGTACCCTCAGAACTGGCGTGGCTGGTAAGGCGTCAAGGACTTGCTGTGACAGCATTGCTTGCGCTAATGAAACTGGCACGCCAAGCCAGACAGCGGTTGTCTCACGTAGTCAGCGCCTCCCGCAAATACCTGGAGAAACTGCAGGGGCGCGCCCTATTTGCCTACGTGAAGACCTTGCTTGGCAAGGACAAGGATTATTCCTGGCTGGTCAAGGAAGAATCTAAGGCTCTGGCGGCCAATCAGGAACGCGAACGACTCGAACGTAAGGCTCTGGAGCTACGCGGCAGGCGCTTTGCCTCCAAGGATGGCCGGATTGTAGTTGAGGTGATGGGGAATGGAGTCCTACTGGAGGAACGTGATGGCGTGGTAACAAGCACTAAAATCAACATGCCATTTCTGGACGCTATCGAGGCCGGTAGGCTGCTGCCAATACATTGACATCCTAGCCGGCCTAAAGGACGACGCCTCCGTTCCATCAGACTTACTCATTCCTCTCATTCCTGCTCGGTAGGAACGAAGCTGACTTCCTGCTTCACCGAGGCCGGTTTCACTCCGATCTTGCGACCGAATCCAGAGCCTTCCTCTCCACAGGCTTCACATCCGGCGAAACTCGCCTTAGGGCCGCTTGGGGCGGCCAGTCCATACGCCAAGAGATTCTTGGCAGGCTCAAATTGTATGGATGGCAACAGGTAACTTTGCGCAAGTTCTTGGTGAACAGCTAGAAACCCTCGCGAGATAGCGAAACAGGTCGGTTTGGTGCGTTTTTCGGACAAGTTTTGAGGAGACGGGGCGCTATTCTCTCGGATGTGAGCCTCAAAGGAGTCCATGAAATACAGAATTGAATCGGACTTTCCGTTGGAAAGTGATTGGCTGCCCGCCAAGGCATTCACGCAGCATTATGACAGTACGTCCGAAGCCAAGGCGATCGCCATCGAAGGCGTGGACAACCCAGACGATCAAGAGGTGCGAGCGATCTGCGTGGAAACTGGCGAAGTGGTGTGGCGTTCGACCGACGAAGAGTACGAGTAAGTCATGCAACTCACGCACAAGATCGCCCTCTGCCCAACGCTGGAACAGGCGGAATACTTCAAGCGCGCCTGTGGAACGGTTCGGCGTGTCTGGAACTGGGCGTTGAACGAGTGGTACAAGCAGTACGCGGCAGGGTACAAGTCAAATGCGATGGCCCTGAAAAAACAGTTCAATGCCATCAAGTACAGCGATCCGCAGTGGCTTGATGAGAACGGTAGGCCATGGTTGCGTAACATCCACCGCGATGCACACGCGCAGCCATTCGCCCATCTCGCCAAGGCGTGGAACCGGTTCTTTGCCGACCTCAAGAATGCAAAACCGGCGCATCCGCCCAAGTTCAAGAAAAAGGGCCGTTGCCGTGACAGCTTCTATGTGGCGAACGACAAGTTCAAGCTGGATGGCAAGACGATTCGTCTCCCCAAGGTCGGTAGCGTTGCCATGACTGAATCGCTGCGTTTCGATGGAAAGATACTTGGCGCAACGGTTTCCCGCACAGCAGATCGTTGGTTCGTGGCCGTTCAGGTCGAAGTGCTAGATACGCAGTTCTATCGGGAAAGGACGGCGCACGGCATGACCGGCATTGACTTGGGTATCAAGGCTGCCGCGACACTCTCCAGTGGCGAGGCTATTGATGCCCCTAAACCGCTCAAGCATGCGCTGCGCCGTCTCAAAATCCGCAGCCGACGCCATAGCCGCAAGCTGGAAGCGGCGAAGGTGCGCGCTGGCTTTGCGCGTCACGCCCACTTACCCAAAGGAGCGCGCCTTCCTCTTTCGAACAATCGTCGGAAGTCTGCTGCGATATTGGCAAAGCTTCACGCTCGCATTGCCAATCTCCGAGCGGATTTTATGCACAAGCTTACGACTCGTCTTTGCCGTGAAAACCAAGCGGTGGCCATCGAGGATCTACACGTCAAGGGAATGCTAGCGAACGACAAACTCGCCCGCGCCATCAGCGACGTGGGCTTTGGCATGTTCCGCTCGCAGATGGAATACAAGGCCAAGCGCTACGGAACCCGGTTGGTCGTCGCTGACCGCTGGTATCCAAGCAGCCGCCAGTGTTGCGTCTGCGGTTGGAAGAACGAGGCGCTTGCCTTGGGTCATCGGGAATGGGACTGCCCGCACTGCGCCACACACCATGACCGCAACCTCAATGCGGCGCTGAACCTCAAACGGCTGGCAACCGCAACTGCCATACCCGTGGCGAGTCCGTCCGGTAATGGCGGCACTGCGGCAGAGGGGGTCTCTGCTGTAGTCGGGAAAGTTACGCCTGTCAGATACGAATGCGGTCTTCAAGACGGTTCGGGGCAGGAAGAGAACAGTGCGCACATCGGCGCACTTTCTTGATAGCAGGGCAAATTAGAAAACATAAAGATGGGAACCAATCAGAAACACGCGAACAAGATCTGGCTATACGATGGGAAGCCAGAGTACCTGGATATAAGGGTCGGAGCCGCTTCCCAGGTTGGATGCGGTTATGTCGTTGCTCTGGAACTCGCTGACGGAACGATACGGCTGGCCGCGACCCGCAATCCTGCGAAGTACATCACTGCCTGGCGCTACAACGTCAAGCGTTACGGTCTGCCAGATGTCGTCCGGGTGTTGGTGTCCAAGTCATATCTGCGTTACGAGGCGGTCAAGCGCGGGATCGCGAGCAATTTGATCGAATACAAGGACGAAAACACGGATGTGTATCGGCTGGATGCCAGGACGCTTACGGAAAAGGCGCAAGAAGTGCTCTCCGTGGCAGGAATGTAACCAGAAATGGGATAGCTGGTCATGCCGATTGTCTTCGACTTTGCTAATAGGCTCGGCTGGCTTACTGTGCTTGCCTTGGTTGGTGCGGGAACCGCCCATGCGGATGGCAGCTTCTTCTTCCAGGATCAGACGCAACCACAAAGACAGCGTGCCACCTTCTCGGATCAGGAGCGTGACAAGCTGCTTCAGGATGCCTACGCCTGCAATCGGCCTGGCAAGACGCCAGAAGAACAGCAGCGGTGCCAGGAACGCGAGGCGCGGGCTCGGGAGATCGTCTCCGAGCGGACACGTGCCAATCACCAACTGGCAGAACCGCAGCTTCAGGAACTCAGACAACTCTATCGCCAGCAACCAAGGTAACGCATGTTCGAATCAGTAGATTTCGAGGAACCCTGGCGCAAGGTTCATGAATGGCCGATGGCGCTCACCTGGTTGTCAGCATCGGCCATGACGCTCGCCGTGACGGCCACCCTGCCTGTACCTACCAAGGCAGGGGTTGTGGCATCACTCACCTGTCTGGCAATTGCCGCATTGCGGGCAACCCAAGCATGGGGGCGAAGCCAAGCCAAAGCAAGAACATTGGACAAAACAAGAAAGGATTTCATGAAACCGCAAGACTTGATCTCGAAACAGAAGCCAGGCCAGTTCTGGTTGGGTAAAGGTTTTGTCTGGACGGACATCGAGGCGAGAAAGATGCACGCCCTGATTGGGAAAGGTGCGGCCGAAACCTTCGGTAAAGAGTTCGTGAGTGACGGCGCTCACTGGCTGCATGGACTAGCCAAGGAAGAGGATGTCTATGCTGATCTCGGTCTGCTGGAAGGGCATACCCTGATCGTGGGATCTACTGGCGTGGGGAAGACCCGCCTGTTCGACCTTCTGATTGCTCAAGCTATTGTCAGAGGTGAACCGGTCATCATCATCGACCCCAAGGGTGACCACGGCTTAGCCTCGAATGCTCGCAAGGTCTGTGAGGCGATCGGGCAACCGGAGCGGTTCGTCTATTTCCATCCCGCTCACCCTGAAAAATCTGCCTGCATCGACCCGCTACGCAACTGGAACCGCAAAACGGAGCTTGCGAGCCGGATCGCTGCGCTGATTCCGTCCGAGACAGGCGCAGACCCGTTCACGGCCTTCGGCTGGAAAGTGCTCAACGACATCGTGAATGGTCTGATCGCGACCGGCCAGAGACCAAATCTCGTGCAGTTGCGACGCTACATCGAAGGCGGCCCCGATGAACTATTGCTCAAAGCGCTGCGACTCCACTTCAAACACCACGTTCAGGATTGGGAATCTCGCTCTAGCAGCTTTGTGAAACAGTACAAGGGCAACCAGCTACTGGCCTATATCAGCTTCTACAAGCAGGTTGTGATCCATGACGCTCAATCCGTCGATCTGGACGGCCTGATCTCGACCTACGAGCACAACCGGGAGCACTTCCAGAAAATGGTGGCATCGCTCATTCCGATCTTGTCGATGCTTACCAGCGATCCGCTGACGGAGCTCCTGTCGCCGGATTTCGAGGTCGGCCACGACAAGCTGGTAACGGACATGGCGCGCATCATCCGGGCCGACAAAGTGCTTTACGTTGGCCTCGACTCTCTGGCCGATGCCACGGTGGGCAGCGCCATCGGCTCTATCCTGCTTGCTGACCTAACCGCAGTGGCCGGCGATCGGTACAACTACGGCATCGACTCGATCAAACCGATCAACGTGTTCGTGGATGAAGCGGCGGAGGTCATCAACAACCCGACCATCCAGCTCCTGAACAAGGGGCGCGGCGCAGGGTTTCGAATGACCATTGCAACCCAGACGTTCGCCGACTTCGCCTCGCGTCTTGGAGACGAGAACAAGGCCCGCCAGGTGCTCGCCAACACCAACAATAAGATCACCCTGCGTGTGCAGGATGCGGAAACGCAAAAGTACATCGCGGACGGCATTCCGAAGATCAAGGCCAGGTCGATGATGGTCCGTTACGGTCACAACGTCGACTCCAACATCCATGACGCCTACAGCGCCTCCTACCAGGAGCAGGCGACAGAGGAAGAGGCCGACTTGATACCCCCCGCCATCCTCAGCGAACTTCCACCGCTTCATTTCTTCGCCCGCTTGTCCGGCGGCAAGACGATCAAGGGGCGGATTCCGATTTTGGTGTAGAGCATGTGTATGCGGCGATTTTTGCTGGCTCTCTCGTTCCTCTGCGCGGCTCATGCGGCCGTTGCAAACTCGACGATACCAGCCAAGGGGACGATCGACGTAGCTTTCTCACCAAACGGCGGTGCCACAGCCCTGGTTGTAAAAACGATCGCTGGGGCCAGGAAATCCATCCTGGTGCAGGCGTATAGCTTCACGTCTGCGCCCATCGCTCAGGCGCTAGCACAGGCCAAGGAGCGGGGTGTGGACGTGCGCGTCATCCTGGATAAGAGCCAGAAAAGCGAGCGCTATACCGTCGCGACCTATCTCGCCAACCACAGCATCCCGACATGGATAGACAGCGACCACGCGATCGCCCACAACAAGGTGATGGTAATCGATGGCGATACGGTGATCACGGGGAGTTTCAACTTTACGAAGGCGGCAGAGAACGACAACGCCGAAAACGTCATCGTCCTGCGCGGTAATCCGGAGCTCGCCCGGATCTATATCAACAACTGGTTGCAACACCAGGCCCATAGCGATAACTGAAGTATGGCGCGTCAGGAACACCAAAAGCGCGGCGAATGGGGCAGTTTCATTGCCGTTCTGTTGATTGCGGCGCTCATTGCCGCATGGGCTTTGATTCCAGTTCGGGCATTTGAAGAAACATGGCAAGCAGAACAGAGCCAACTGGTTGCGTGGGCCGGTGAAGCAACCCATCGATGGATCACCATGCAGGCGGCCGGGATCATGGCAGACACAGCAAAAGAAGCCTCCAAGGCCGCCAAAGATCTCGGCGGCAGCCAGATCGAGAAATGGTTGACTGATCGAATCTACGCAAGCCTGCTCTGGACAAACGTTGTTGTCTATCGCGCCTATACGCTCATGATGTGGGCGCTTCTTGGTATGCCGCTAATTCTGGCTGCATCGATCGATGGCTTCTACGTGCGTGAGATTCGTAAGACAGCCTTCATTTCCCAGAGTCCGATTCGCCACAAGATCGGTGTCCATTTCTTCCGGCTCGTCAGCGTTGCGATGGTTCTGTGGCTCTTTTTGCCGGCTCCAATGCCGATCATCGCAGCGCCTGCTGTGGTGTGCTTCATGGCGTTATCGCTCTGGTTGTGGATGGGAAACCTGCAAAAGCGGCTTTGAGACAGGATCGGTTCGTTGATTTTGTTCTCGATTGGGCGAGGTCGTATTGCCGCTATAACAAGGTAAATCTGCACGATCTCCTGCTGGAGATCGCAAACAAAAACAAGGACTTTGCCTCGAGAGTAAATTATGGGGAACCTGCTGTATCGCACTCAACCAATCCTCGATGCCGCGACATTGGAGGTCACGGCGCTGGAAGTGTTAAGCGCGGCACCGTTGAGTCTGGATGATGAAATTGGCATGGCTTACGTTGACCTAGCAGCCATCGAGTATGCGGTTAGCTTGACTGCGCTCACAGGCCTTCGCATTCACTGCAACATGGAATATTCAACACTCGTGCTAATGCCGCATTTTGTCTGGAAAAAAGTTAGACCAGGCATCGTGATCGAACTGGTGGAGCGTCACGAAATATTCGAGAAAAGTGAAGTTCACACCCGGATCGCAGAGGCTGTCACCAGGATACGCAGCAAAGGAGGAGTGATTGCACTGGACGATGTGACACCAACCGCGCTAGAACGAGACCTCATCAAGACATTACGGCCGGAAATCATCAAGGTTGAAAACAGGGACGCGCTGGCCGAAATGCGTAACGCAGTGAAGGGCACACCCATCATCGCCGAGCACATCGAAACGGGCCACCATGCAGAGTTGGCGCGAAAGCTTGGTGCTAGAGAAATCCAGGGATTTTGGTGCGACCGGCAAACGGGACAATGGGTGCCCGCGAATGCGCATCTGGCTGGATTGGGGCAGAGCGCATCGTGATGGCGATTACCCACGTCGCCTTTGGTGCTGCCTCTGCGCTGCTAACCATAAAATGGCTCAACGTGCATGAGTCACGGACAGTCTTGATGTTCCTCGCTGGTGGGGCCATAGGCAGCCTACTGCCGGATATCGATCATCCCAAAAGCTGGCTGGGCCGACGCATTCCATTCATCTCTATCCCGCTATCCAACCTCGTCGGGCACCGGGGTATAACGCACAGCATGATTGCCTTGATTGTAGTGCAATCAATCGTGCTGGCAGCGATAGCTTATCTGAGGGCGACACAAGACAGAGCATTCGCGGCTCCGTTCTTGATTGCGGCTGGTATTGGTTATGCGTCCCATCTCGTAGCGGACTGGATGTCAAACACTGGGATACCTCTCTTGTGGCCCAACCGGGATCGCTTTGCCGCTCCGATAACGCTTCAGACAGGAAGCGCTGCTGAATACTTGATCGCATTTGGGATTTACGTGTGGTTTGGCGTCAACTTCCTCAGGTGGTTCGGCCATGCTTAGGATGCTGCTACAACTAGGCCTACTTGCCGCCGGCATCGGGTTGACAGCGTCGAGCCTGGACAGCCAGACCCTGCAGAAGGTCAAATCCTCGATCCGCGATCTTGCGACGATGTTCAGGCAAAGCGGATTGCCAGGAAGCCAAGAGGCGGCATCTGGGGTCGATAAAGCCGCTAGCGCAGTGCAATCGGCGGCACACGCGCAGACAAACGCGGCGCCAGAGCGCGGCACGGTCGCTCCCGAAGAGCAGACAGCGCACCCGAAGGCGTTTTACAACAAGCTCCCAGAGGAGTGCCACTGGGAGAAGGTCATCGACCCGGCATCCGGCAATGTTTCGTGCTCGGTTCCGGAGCGCGTCGCGGAACAGAAACGCAGGTAGCGCGAAATAGTGCAATTCCGTGCGCTTTTAACCTCTTTTTTTGCGTTCTGAATTCGTAGCATCTCGTCCATGCGTAAGACATGGACGATCCTTAGCCTGGCTCTGGCTGTTCACGTTTCTGCCAATGCTGCGTGCTTTGATGAAGCCGCAGCGCGTTACCGGATTCCCTCCTCGCTACTCATGGCGATCTCACGAGTGGAGTCTTCAGGCAACCCGCATGCGATCAACCGCAACAGCGACGGCAGCTACGACATCGGCCACATGCAGATCAACAGCCGGTGGATACCAGTCCTTCAGCGGTACGGCATTACCGAGCGGAATCTTTTTGATGCCTGTACCAACACCTACGTCGGAGCGTGGATCCTAGCCCAAAACATCCATCGGCTCGGCTACGGCTGGGATGCGATAGGCGCATATAACGCCAGCAACCAGGCCAAGCGAATGGCCTACGCAAGAAAAGTAGCTCAGGTTCTGAAAAGAGAGGGGCGTTTGTGAAACGATTTCTTCTTGTTGTTCTTCCGGCGATAGGGATAGCTGGATGCGCATCGACTCCGGAAGTCGAGTCACCATCGAAAACCCCGAAGCGGTTGGTTGTGGGGTGGATCAAAAAAGATTGGCGGCTTTGTGAGGCCGATGACTCGTGTTCACGGCCAACACCGAAGACGGTTGCTCTTCCTGCTCCGGCCCCCGTCTTTGTTTATCCCGATGTCGTGCAGCATCAACCTGCTGTTCAGGAAACCAAACCTGCGATACCAAGCAAGCCCGCAATCGTTCATTTCAAGCTGGCGCTGGCAACGCCGACCCAAGAAGGCGCTCTCGAACTCGAAAATGTCATACAGAGCATTGCTGTGGATGCTGCTCTGCGCATTGAAGGATACACGGACGACTTAGGGAGCCAGTCATTAAACAATCGCCTCGCGCGGCAACGCGCCGAATACGTGATGTCGTGGCTCAAGGCGCGAGGCGTCAAGAATCCGATGGAAGTCGAGGCTAAAGGCAAATGCTGCTACATAGCCCCGAACAACACGGATGTGGGCCGCGCCGCCAACAGGCGCGCGGAGATTCATTTCGTCAACAACCGAAAGGAGATCAAAGGGTGATTCCCAAATCAAAAGAAGCAGTACGGGACACGCTGATCGCTGGAGCGTTCATCGCCATGGGGGCGTTGCTCCCTGGATCGCTGCTCGACAAGGGCTTTGAGGCTCATGTGGGTGGCGTCGCGCTTGGCGTCGGCATTGGCTGGCTCATCAAATCCATCATTAACAACACGAAAGGAGTAAAACATGAATCGTAAGACCAAAATTTTTCTCGCTACCTTGGCCCTTTCTCTGGTTGCCGGAAGCGCTTTTGCAGGCACGACCGGCACGGAGTTCCAGAACTTGTACCAATGGCTCAACGACGTGGTGACGGGCTATTTCGGCCGTGCCGTCGCCGTGGCCGCGGTTGGTATCGGTGCGATCGTCTCCATTGCCCGTGTCAACCCCCTCCCCATCCTGGCTGGCGTCGGCTTTGCGGTCTTCCTGCAGTACACGCCGACGATCATCAGCGGCGTCCTGTCGGCGACCATCTAAAGGAAAAAGTATGGACGGCGACGAAATCGGATACATCCCGAAATCACTCGATGCGCAGGAACGTTTCCTGTGGTGGGAAATGGATCAGGCGGTGATTGCAATCATGTTGATCGGCATGGGGATAGCTTCTGGCTCCATGCTCTTAGGGATAGCAGCAGGCAGTCTTGCGGCATGGCAATACGGCCGCATGAAAGCTGGCAAGCATCCGAAGTTCGCCGTCCATGCTATTTACTGGTGGATGCCGAGCGGTCTGTTCGTGAAGCCGCGCGTCACGCCGCCTTCGGATCAACGCTATTTCCTTGGATAGGAGAACAAAATGCGCAAATCAATACTACTGTTGCTTGCGATATTTTCTGCGCAAGCGCTAGCGGCTGAGCCCGAGTCGAAGGCTGCCGTAGGCGAGGTTAAGCGCGACGTGTGCATGTCGCCTGGATATGCCTGGGCTTTCAGTAACAAACCGGATCGCTATATCAAGTGCCTCCGTCTCGGCGAGACCACGATCCTGAAAGTGCTCGATGCTGGCTACAGGGTGACAGCAAGCAATGCTGTGCATCAGATGAGCGAGGTATCGACAGTAGTGTTTATCGAGAAGGCAGACTGATGCTCTTCAAAAAATACCTCTCAGAGCAGGACAACGCCAACCGGGAAATCCGCTTCATGCGCCTTCTGGTGGCAATGCTGACCGTGGCGGTGCTCATCGAGGCAGGCACAATGTCGAGGCTCGCGGGGGCGGAGAAAACCATCCTCGTCCCTCCCGAAATCAATCGTAGCTTCTGGGTGTCAGGGAACGCCGTCTCCAAGGAATACCTGGAAGAGATGG
The DNA here is from genome assembly GCF_003966565.1 of Sulfuricystis multivorans. Classification (NCBI taxonomy): domain Bacteria; kingdom Pseudomonadati; phylum Pseudomonadota; class Betaproteobacteria; order Nitrosomonadales; family Sterolibacteriaceae; genus Sulfuricystis; species Sulfuricystis multivorans. Next base: position 29,176 of record NZ_AP018720.1, read on the forward strand.
CGTACTGGTATGCCGGGTTGGCGCTCAACATCACGCCCACTGTCTCAAATTACCAGAACAGCCTGTTCCTCAAGTATGCGGCCCCCTCAGAATACGGGCGCTTGCAGGCTGAAATGGGAGCGCGTGCAGAGTTCCTCAAGAAGAACAATGCGGCGACCCAATTCATAGTACGCAACATTACGACCGATGACAAGAATTTACGGGTAGCACTTTCCGGGATGCTCGTGACCTGGACTTCGGATAAGAAGGCAGGCGAGCGGACCGCGACCTACATGGTGGGCTTCAAATTCATGAATGGGAAACTTTATGTGTCCGATTTCAAAGAAACCAGCGATAAAAATCCTTTCGGCAACCCTGCTGGCAATCAGTCTTGATGCGTACAGCGCCCAGGTTCTCACCGGAAAACCGGATGACACCATGAGTGCCAGAGTGTCGCGGTCGGAGCCGACCATGATCCGCGTGGAGGGTCATCGCATACGGCGCGTGTTCGGTGCCGAAGGCGATTTTGCGGTCACGCCTGACAAAGATGCTGGCACGGCATATATCAAGCCGACGACCGACAAACAGGTTCTCAGCGTGTTTGTGTCGGATGAGAGTGGACGCACCTGGAAGCTGTTGTTGGCAGTTACAGACGGCCCGTCAGATTCCATCATCATCAAGGGCAAGCCGGAACCCGGCAATAAGGAGCAGTGGCGTGACGTGGTGCGTAACCAAGCCATTAAGCGCGTGTTGCTTGCCCTCGAATCCTCTGATGAGACAGACATGGAATCTCGCACAACGAACGAACTAGTGCCTCTCTGGAAAGAGGCTATGTTCGTGCTCGTCAAGGTCGTCGAAGGCTCGCTTAGGGGTGAGAAATACATGCTCACGAATACCTCCGACAAACCCATGGTGATCGACGAGCGGGAGCTTTACCGGAAAGGCGTGGTGGCTGTGTCGGTTGAACAGCCAGAACTCAAGCCTGCGGAAACGACGGCCGTGTACGTGATCTCGGAGATCGCGCAATGAGCGCAGAAACGAAGCCTTCCTTCGCTGATCGTTTCAAGAACATGTCGCCAAAAGCCAAGCAGTATCTCGTGCTTGGCACTCTAGGCACGATCTTCCTCGGCCTCGTCTTTGGCAGTGTCGCTATCTGGAACAACCAACCTTCGATGGTGCCGCAATCCGGCAAGGAAGAGCATCCCACCAAGAACATCGCAACACCTGGGGCGCAGGTCGATCCGCGCGATGTCTGGATGGCGCAATCTTCTCAGCAATTGAAGGAAATGGATGCGGCCATTCAAGGGCTCAAGCAAAAGCTGTCTGAAGTGGAACAAAAGCAGAATGCGCCGCAGCCTCCAGCGCGACAAACGAGCGTTCTGCCACCATTACCGCCCGTTCCGCCACCACCGGCGCCGCAGCCGCAGCCGCAGGCCGCATCGCCGAATACCGGAACCATGAAAGAACAACTGCCGCCTCCGCCGCCTCCGCAACCGAAGGAACCGGGTATCGCTGTATTCGAGGTGAGTGATGCGGCGAGTAATCAAGCGGCGAAAGACAAGGACAACGAGAAGCAAGGGAGAACCTATGTTCCGTCAGGCTCCTTCATGCGTGCTGTGCTGTTGGGCGGGCTCGATGCGCCGACGGGCGGCCAGGCTCAGAACAACCCATGGCCGGTGCTACTGCGGGTTCAGGACAACGCTTTCCTGCCCAACCGTTATCGAGCCAAGGTCAAGGAGTGCTTCTTGCTCGGATCGGGCTACGGCGACATCAGCTCCGAGAGAGCATATCTCCGGCTCGAATCGCTTTCCTGCGTTCTCAACAACGGGGAAGTGGTCGATACCAATGCCAAAGGGTATGTGGTCGGCGAGGACGGTAAGGCAGGTATGCGTGGACGGCTGGTGAGTAAGCAGGGCCAGGTGCTGGCAAATGCGCTGCTGACCGGAGTGGTGGCCGGGATCGGGCATGGCATCCAGCAAGCATCGACGACCTATTCTACGAGCGCCTTGGGCACGGTAGGCACCGTCGAATCAGGCAAGCAGATCCAGGCTGGCATTGGCACGGGTGTTGGTAAGGCGCTAGACAGGCTCTCACAGTACTACATCACTTTGGCCGAGAAGATGTTCCCGATCATCGAGGTCGATGCGGGTCGAGTAGTAGATGTCGTTCTGACCAAGGGAGTGACGCTTGGCCTCGGATCGGTTGCCGACGAAGGCGACTACTCCGAAATCTGGAAGCGTGGCCGCCAGATCATGAAGAAATCTTTGAACCCATTGGAGTAACCGATATGCGCAAACTCGTTGTTTCGATCATTGCTTTCGCGGCCGCCTCTACGGTGTTTGCTGGCACGGCCGGCGTAGAAAAACGTCTCAGGGAACAGTATCCAGCAACCAATATCACCGAAGTCCGGGAGAGTCCCATGAATGGCGTCTACGAGGTAGTGATGGGGCGAAACATCGGATATACCGATGAGTCTGGTCGATACATGCTTTTCGGTCACATGTTCGACATGAAAGAACAAAAGGACCTGACCGCCCAGCGCCTCGATGAAATCAACAAAATCGACGTGTCTGCGTTGCCGCTGACGGATGCCATCAAGACCGTCAAGGGCGACGGTTCTCGGAAGATTTATGTGTTTTCCGATCCGGATTGTCCGTTCTGCAAGCGGCTTGAACCGGAGCTCGCCAAACTCGATAACGTAACGATCTACACCTTCCTCTACCCGTTGGAGGGACTACATCCCGACGCCAAACGCAAGGCGGAGATCATTTGGTGTGCCAAAGACCGCGCAAAGGCTTGGAATGAGTTCATGGTAAGCGGCAAGCTGCCGGAGGGCGTGGATAAGTGCGACAACCCGGTAGAACGGAATATTCGTCTCGGGATCAGTCTTGGAATCAATGGGACGCCGACCATCATTTTCGATGGCGGAATGATTGCCCCGGGTGCTCTGCCAGCAGTAGAAATTGAAAGAAGGCTTGGCGGCGGCAAAGCTATGGTCCAAACCAGCAAGAAAGGGGGGTGATCATGCGGAATCTTCTCCTTGCATTGTTGATACCTGTGTTGATGGGCGGCTGCGCCAGCACCATGTCGGGGCTGGACGGAGAGACCAAATTTGCTTGTAAAGCGCCAGAGGGCGTGAGCTGCGCATCGCTGTCCGGCGTCTATGCCAATGCCGTGGCCAACAATCTGCCAGCCTTGCGCAAGGAAGGGAAGGGCGAGGCGCGGGCGGCAGCGCCTGCGAAGTCCGGCGAGATCATTGGGCGGGCGCCGTCATCAGGTGACCCGATCCGCACTCAACCGAAAGTGCTGCGCATCTGGATCGCTCCATGGGAAGACAGCGAAGGCGATCTTCATGACCAGTCGTACATCTACGTCGTGGCCGACCCTGGCCGCTGGATGATCGAGCACAATCAGAAGCGGATCGTCGACCGCTACCGTCCAACCTTCATTCAGGCAGGAACGGCCGGCAAAACGCAGGGCCAGACCCAGCCTTCGCAACAATCTGCCGGTAGCGGCGTCGTGCTGCCAGGTGCGCAAGGGCTTGCACCAGCTCTGCCTGCGCAACCTAATGCGGGGGGGCAGGAATAAGTATGTTCGATGTCCTGAAAGCCATCTTCTACGGCGAGCGGTTCGCTCCTGCCGATGCGGTTCCACGTTCACTGCTGGAGCAAATTGCCACCATCCCTCGGCTGACAGGGATTCTGCCGTATCTGGGGTGGATGCAGGAAGAAAAACTGTTCGTTCTTGACCAAGGCGCGTTTGGCGGGAAGCCCGAGCAAAACATCGGTTTCTGCATTGAAACCACGCCGCAGACCGGCGCCAGCGAGGAAATGGAGCGGGTGCTGGCGAGTTTGTTCATGTCCTGCCCTACAGGCACGGGCATCCAGGTTTCTCTCTACGCAAGTCCGCACATTCTTCAGGTGCTGCGGGATCAGGCAAACCAGCTCCCCGTCGATAGCGACAAGGCCGACGCGGGATGGAAGGACAAGCGCAACGAAAATATCTTTCGCGCAATGGCGCGTCGGAGAATCGATTACTACCTGAAAGGCACGGGGAAGTCACTGTTCTCGCACCACGTCTATCTGCTGCGCAACTACCGTTGCGTGATTTCCATCACGATGCCCCTGAGCCCTTCGATCCCAGCGGATGTGGAAGAGGCGATCCGCATCCGAGAAAGCGCCCACGCGACCCTGCGATCGGCCCACCTTCCTGGTTGGGATTGGGGCCCGAATGACCTGCTCAACTTCGTGGTTGATTTCTTCGACCACGAGCGGGTAATCGGGAAGGTGGTAGACAAGCCGATCGAATACGACGAGTCGAGGCCTCTGCGTTCTCAACTATCGAACCTGGAGATTGCGTCGAGCGTCGCCGACAGCTTCATCAAGTTCCGCAAGGGGAGCGGAGAAGAAACCGCCCTGCAATGTTTTTCCGTGCGGCAGTACCCAAAGTACTACCGCCTTGGGAATATGGGCGCCCTGATCGGGGACTATTACCAAATGGCTCTTTCTATCCCGTGCCCATTTCTGGTCACGATGGGCGCCATCATCCTCGATTACGAGTCGGCGCGGGCCAAAGCCCAGATGAAGGCGGCACGCGCGACTCAGGCTGCTGGTTCCTACATGGCCCATTTCCAGCCCGACCTGCAAGACCGCAAGCGCGACTGGGACATGGTGCTACGAGCATTCGACAATGGGCGCAACGTCGTCCAGATGTACCATCAGATCGTCCTGATCTCCCGGCTGGAAGACGCAGCGAGGAGCGAACATGCAGTGCGTTCCGTCTGGCGGGCGCGGGGTTTCGACCTAGCGAAGGATGTCTATCTCCAGCATCAGGCGCTCACGGCGGCTATGCCGTGCACGCTGACCCCGGCGCTGCAAAAGGACTTGCAGATGTTTGGCCGTATCGGGAACAAGACGACGGACAACGCCGTCATGACATCCCCGCTGATTGCCGAATGGAAGGGGACGGAAACTCCGGTGTTCACCCTGTTCGGTCGGCGCGGGCAGATCATGACATTCGACCTGTTCGACAACAAGGGCGGCAACTACAACTTCGCGGTGGCAGCGCTGTCGGGTTCCGGCAAGTCGGTATTCGTCAATGAGATGGCGTTCCGCTATCTCGGAGCGGGCACCAAAGTCTGGATCATCGACGTGGGCCGGTCATACCGCAACCTGTGCGAGCTTCTCGACGGGGAGTTCATCGAGTTCTCGGACGAACGCAGCAACACGATCTGCCTTAATCCGTTCTCGATGGTCGTGGACATCAACAATGACATGGAGATGCTGCTGCCATTGGTCGCCCAGATGGCAAGCCCGAGAGAACCGTTGGATAACTACGGCTACTCGGCACTCGCTGCGGCGATCAAGCGGGTGTGGGACGCCAAAGGCAAGGAGGCGACCATCACAGACGTGTATGAACTGCTCAAGACGGGCCGCTTGTCCGAGGAAGGCGAGCAAGAGCGCGATCTTTCGCGCCTGGCCACCGCGCTGGAGCCATATACCAGGTACGGGGTATACGCAAGCTACTTCGAGGGTAAGGCCAACATCCAGTTCCACAAGAACCTGGTTGCGCTCGAACTCGAAGAGCTCAAGAGCAAGAAAGACCTGCAGGCCGTAGTCATGCAGTTGATGATGTACCGTATCACCCAGGAAATGTATCTCGACCGCTCCAGGCGGAAGCTCGTCATCATCGACGAGGCGTGGGACTTGATGGGCAGCGGTTCGAGTGCCTCATTCATCGAGGCCGGATACCGGCGGGCGCGTAAGTATGGTGGTGCATTCGGTACCATCACACAGTCCGTCGAGGACTACTACAAGAACGACGCGACCAAGGCCGCGATCCAGAACGCGGACTGGTTGTTCCTGCTCAGGCAGAAACCAGAATCCATCGACCGGCTGGGTAAGGAAGGCAAGCTCCATGTTGATGAATGGATGAAACGGCAACTGTCGAGCGTGGCGACCGAGCACGGCTACTACTCGGAAATCTTTGTGCACGGGCCGATGGGGTCGGGTGTCGGGCGGCTGATCCTCGATCCGTTTTCGATGCTCCTGTACTCAACGAGGGCGGAAGACTTCCAGGCCATCAAAATGCTCAAGGAGCAAGGCATGACCGTGATCGAAGCGATCGAGACGATCTTGAAACAGAGGGGAGTGCATTGAAAGCTCACATCATCACATGGACGTTATCGGTGTTGTCAGCGTGCATCATTGGTGCTGCATGGGTTTATACGCATCCTTCGCCAACGAAAATCGCAGTGGTGGAATTGGAATCAATTTTGCGAGACGAAATCCTGAAGCTGGACAAGGAAATCAAGCCGGACATGACCGAACAGCAGAAACGTGAGATTGCCGGCAGGGCCGAGAAGATGGTTGAAAGGGTAAAGCTGGCGACAGAGCAGGTTGGAAAGGAATGTGACTGCACAATCTTCACCGCAGCCGCTGTCGTCGCCAATGGCGGGAAAGTGCAAGATCTGACATGGCGAGTCAAAGAACTTGTTGCCGCGCGCTGATCGCGGTGGCAATGGCCGTCGCGTGGTGGGTGTCCCACTCATCGTGGGCGGCGACTTCGAATGGCATTGACTATCCATCGGCCTGGGAATGCGACGCTACCAAATTCAACTGGTATTGCGTCGTCGAGCCTCCTGCTGAGGACCAGAAGCTCGATCCTGCTGCTAAGACAAAGAAGCCTCTTACGAAAGAGGAGCAGGCGCTACAACGTCTTGAGCAATGGAAGCGCGAACTGGAAGCCAAGCGTGCTCTGTCGATCATGGAACCAACACCGGAAAACGTCAAGGAGTACATCAAGGAGCAAAACAAGCTCATGCAGACGGCTTCGGTCTATTCGGATGTATGGCGACGCGTGATCTGGCAGAGCCCTGATCTCAACTACGAGCTGAAGCGACCGGTGAATGCGGCGGGGATCGAGGTCCTAAAGAAGGAGCGCAAGAGCGCGGAAATCAAGACGCTCAACGATCTGACGCGCGAGTGGGGGATATTTTTCTTTTTCCGGTCAGACTGCCCGTTTTGTCACCGAATGTCGACGACACTCAAGCTGATGACGGAGCTATACGGCATCACCGTCTTCCCTGTGTCTCTTGACGGAGGCGGCCTGCCTGAGTACCCACAAGCAAAGCCAGACAACGGCCTTGCTTCGGCACTCGGCATCACTCAAGTACCAACGATGGTGCTTGGCAACGTCAAAGATCGCCGCATGATCATCGTCGGCTCTGGGGTAGTTGCGATCGACGACTTGATCCAGCGTATCTATGTCCTGACCCAGACCAAGCCGGGCGATCTGTATTAGAAAAGCGCGCGATATAGCCTCTTTTGACAGCAGAGTCGCCGCTTGAGCGTGCTAATTTTGATCAACAAATCAGAAGCGAGGCGAACCATGTTCAAGAAGCGCATCATTGCCGGATTGATGGGGATCACCTTTACCATCACAGCCAATGCGTCCGTTTATTCGGAGATGCAATCCTGGTTCGACGAAATTGGTGTGTACGGCAACATCACGGGCCCGCAGGCGATCAAGGGCCAGACGGGAACGACGTTCACCGGCGGGTCGCTCTTCATGCGGACACCGGTCAGAAACTACCAGCTCTTTGCGTTCCAGCCGCCAACGGTTCGTGCTGGATGCGGCGGCATCGATCTACATGCAGGCTCGTTCTCCTTCATTAACTCGGAGGCTTTTACTGCGCTGCTCAGGAATATCGGCAATGTCGCCATTGGTGCGGCTTTTATGATGGCTGTAGAGTCTGTATCGCCAGAGTTGGCCGGCATCCTGAAGTCACTACAGCAATTCGCGCAGGCGGCAAACGCCATGAACATCAATAGCTGCGAAGCAGGGCAAGCGCTAGCCAACCTCGCCGTTGATAGTGTTAAGGGCATGATGTCCAAGGAGAATTCGGCAGGGCGTTCCGAGGCGGCCAGAACGACAAACATTTTCACGGACGCGCTGGATGCAGGCACCAAGTTCCTGAATGACCTCAACGCCAAGAAAAACGCCATGATGGCAATGAAAAACGCTGATCCCGGTATGAAAGACTTGCTGGAATCAAAAAATGTGGCCTGGATGGCGCTCCGCAAGCTCAATGTGAGCCAAGACATGATCGAACTCATGATGAGTTTGACTGGGACGGTGATCCTGCTGGATTCTACGAAGACGCAATCAGGCAGAGCGGAGGTAATAGAGAAGCCAGCGACCATCAGCTATGCGCAACTGGTTGGCAAGCCAGACCAGGCAGCCACGCCAGTGAAGATTTACTGGTGCATGGATAATGACACATCCCTCAACGGGTGTCTGAGCGTTGATCAGGTCGATACGACCCTGTACTCGTTTTACTACCGTGTCCGCAAACTGCTGGAAGATGGCCGCTTCGCCGTGCTGAGCCGCTCGAACGTGAATTTCAGCGACAATGTTGACAAAGCCATCTACGCAAACAGCACCACTCCGCTCTGGAAGATTGTGGCGTCAAGCGCGGTGAATGGTTCGGTGGCAACACATGACGACCTCTATGCGGAAGTGGTGGCCGCGCAACTGGCTTATGCCTACATCGCTGAAATAGCTCGCGAGACGAACAAGGGGCTAGCATCGAACAAAGGATCTCTCGATGAACAAGCCGTGGCCGCCACGCGCAAGCTGATGGACAACGTCAAGGATTTGCTCACCATGTCACAAAATGAATACAGTGTGGTGTTAAGAAAGGCGCAAGCCGTCAGCAAACAGCAGGAAAACATCCAATGGTTTGTAAGCACAATGTATAACGCCCTGCGGGCAGCGGGCCTTACGGAGAAGCTTGCGTTCAACACGGCTGGCAAATAAGAGGATCTGGCCTTGAATTACGAGGTTTATTCCTACTGGAACATCCTGGAACTCGAAGGGGTATTCAATGCGATCGCCGCGCTGACGGCCTCCTCGGACTTTACGGGCCTGCTACGGCTGCTGGCGATGGTAGCCATCATCTCGCTTGTGCTGGCAGTGTTGTCGGGCCGGGCGAGGCACGAAGACTTCTGGCGCTGGGTCATCATGCTCGCCTTGATCAACGGCATGCTCCTGGTACCAAAAGCGACGGTCATCCTCGTCGATCGCACATCCTCGCAGCCGAGCAGGGTGGTTGCCAACGTCCCGATCGGACTCGCCGCGCTGGCGCACGGCACCAGCAAAATCGGCGACTGGCTCACGCGGGCCTACGAGACGGTTTTCGCGCTCCCCAATGACCTTCAGTTCCAGAAAAACGGCCTGATGTTCGGTCACCGACTGCTTACGGAGAGCGTCAAATTTACACCAGAGATAGTGAACGGCAGATGGATGCGCGATTTCCAGGAGTTCTGGCGGGAATGCGTGATGCCAGACATAGCCTCTAACTATCTGCCCATCGATACGCTTCGCAACTCGCATGATTTCTGGGGTGAATTGAACAATACGAACCCTGCGTTGTATGTCACGCTATCCACTGTCGGCACGGTGAACTGCCCGTCCGCCTATACGGATTTGACCAACCGGCTCAATACCAATGTCATCCCTGCCGTCATACAGCTTCAAGCCGACATGTATTTCCCGGGACAACCCGCCAATGCGACCAATCTCAAGAATGCGCTGACGCAGGCCTATGCCTTCGGCCTTGGTGTAACGAACACGGCAGAGAGTATCGTCAAGCAGCAGGTGTCCATCAACGCCGGAATCACGGCGTATTGTGAGACTTTTGCACAGTTAGGGGATGCCAACAAGGCTTCACTGTGCTATTCGAGCGCAATGGGGGCACACCAGACGAACTACACCTACCAGGTGCTTACCAAGATCGCGGAAAGCTCGATGCCGAAGTTGAAGAGCGCCATCGAAATGATCCAGTATGCTGTATTCCCGATCATACTGGCATTCGCGATCGTTGCCGGGCACATGGGGTTGCCGGTGCTCAAGACCTACGTCATGAGCCTGGTGTGGGTTCAGTTGTGGGCGCCGCTCTACGCGGTGATCCACTACATCCAGACCGTGAGGTTGCCTGAGTATGCAAACCAACTGGCAGGGCTTGGCGACACCCTCGCAGGGCAAGCCAGTTTGTTGCAAATGGGAATATCAGACCAGGCCGTGGCGGGTATGCTCGTCGTGGTCATCCCACCCATCGCTGCCGCGTTGGTCAAAGGTGGAGAGGTCGGCTTGCAGGCTGTAGCCGGGCTTGTGTCCGCCCCGAAGACAGCGGAGCAACAGGCAGCAGCCAACGCCAAGGGCAACGAGACAATTGGGCATTGGGACGCGGCGATGACTATCCGGCAAGGCAACATGGTGCGAGCCTTTGTCAATCCGGACGGCTCTGTCACGTACACAAATGCGGACGGTTCCGAGAGACTCGATGTCGGTTCCGCTATAGACAGAGCCAGCTTCAAAGTTTCAACGGCTCGAAGGGTATCACGGGTGGCTGAGCAAATGTCCGAGCAGGCGGAAACGGCGGCCGTGGGCAATATGGTATCGGCAGGCACGGAAACCGCGGCGGCATTCCAGCAAGTGGCCGACTTCGTTCGGGCACATGCCAAGGGCGCGAATAAGGGCACCAGCTTTAGCGAAGACGATATGGCAAAAATCAGTCAGGCCTATAGTCAAGCGCAGGACATTGCAAAGAATTTCGAGAAGCAGTTTGGGCTCAGGGAGGGGACGGGTGCTCGTGTGCTTGGGGAATTGTCTGTAAGCGGCGGGGGCAAAATATTGGGCGTTGGTGTAGAAGCTAGCCTAAAAGCAGCCGGCTTCAGCGAAGCCACGCTATCCAACGAAAAGAAAATGTCTGAGGCGTTCAAACTGGCCAAATCTTTCAAGGACGCGATGGAGCGCGCGCATCAAGTGTCGCGCCAGTCCAAATACGATACCGGCGAGTCGTCGGAAGCGAAGGCAATGCGTGGCATCCGGGCCAGCCTGGATCAGGCGCAACGCCATTCCGAACTGGCATCGGCCAACTATCAGAAATCGCTTGACTATAAAGAACATGCCAAGCAAGCGCGTGAAGGGTCTGTGACATTCGATGTGGATCTGACGACTAGGCTTATGAATCGCCTTGCCAATGAGCGGGCAACGATCGACGGGCAGAAATATAACGGCTTCAAGAGAGAAGATGTCGATGCGCTGGTGCGTCTGAACAACCCCGAAATGCTGGCGCTGCTGGAAAGACTTGCTGATGAAGAAACAGCAAAAGCGCTTGAAGAAAAATACGGTGGGATTCAGCGGCCCAAGGACGTGTGGGCGTTCTTCAAACAAGGCCAAGAAGGCTTGCAGACGAATAGCGATGTCGCTACGCAAGGCGAGCAATGGCTCGGAAAAGTCCACGGGGATGCCGCCCGTGCTGGCGTAGATCCGGACAAACAAGTCACGAGTAATCTGCCTGGGCAAGTGAATAAAGGTCTGGAACAGACCGGTAACGCCGTCAATAATGGCGGACGACAGGTCGAAGCCGGCGGCAAGCCGCTCCGGCAGGATGTCAATGGTACCGTGAAAAACCCAGGCTCGCTCATGATCAGGGCAGGAAAAGGCGCGGCTCTGGCCGTCAGGGACACGGCGAAAGGAGCCTGGAAAGCGCTTGGTGGCTCATGGCGCGAAGGGGAAAAAACTTCCCGGGAACTAATCAACCAACCGCCAAATGCGCCTCAACAGCCGTCCGCTCAGCAGCCGGTGCAGGGTTCTGGTGATCAACCTACGACGACGCAGCCGCAACCCACGGCGGGATCGGACGGCCAACAGAATGGCGATACACCGCCGCCGCGCGCCCGCTGAATCTACCACCTGCCATCGTACAGCGATGGGATATCGTCACCATAGATGCTATAGCCGCTTGAGCGGCGTCGCATAGTATTCTGTGACTTGATTTGTGGTCGCCGAATGAACGCCATCAACCGCTCCCGTTCTTCCGGCGTCAGCTTCTTGAGCCGCTCGATCTCGTCGGCCGGCAGCCCTTCTTTCTCCAGTTGATCCCACAGGCCATGGACGACCATCCACGCCACGGTTGGCTTGCGCTGCTCTATGGGCTTCTGACGGCCTTCGTATAGAGCGGCGATGCTACCGACGATAAAAAACGCTGCCCATAAGAAGCTGCCATCTACAGAGAAAGCGATGGCTGTGACCAATCCAAACGACGCCAAGACGATCGCCTGCAAACGGAACCATTTTTTCAGGATAAGAAATGGTATTGATGGTATTGCAAGAAGGCTGACAACGATAGCCATTTTCCCCAGCTCTCTGTATTGGTTATCCCCGGTAAGAGCACCGTAAACCAGCAGGCTCGGCAGCAGCATCCCCAGACCAAACAGAGCGCAGGCCTTGGAAAGCCCCCAAAGGGCTGGCGAAAGGCGGCGATTGCGCAGATCTCCTATGGCGTCGATGAGTTTCTTGATGCCATAGCCGATCATCAGCAAGTCGCCAGCAAAAGCTGAATACAGCAGTACGGATTCGATATTCACGTTTCCCCCTCCAGGTCGCCGTAGGAATCACCCGCCTTCAGGCGGGGGATGTCAATTGCCTTGCTCGCCCCTAAGTCCATCCACGTGCTAAAGCTTCCGCAGCATCCAAATCAGGAACCGCTTAAATCTCAATGATTGTATCGCTGTAGCGTGCCATCATCGGATCATGGGTGATGAGCCGCATTGGCTCGACAAGCGCCTGCGCGACCAGGATGCGGTCAAACGGATCGGCATGGTGCGCCGCCAGGTCTTCGACGGCTGCCGCATGCTCGGGCTCCACTGGCAAGAAGCGGTAGCCCGATTCACGAAAATAGCGTAGTGCGTCCTGACTGGACACAGGCATGTCGCCGCGCCCCAGGCTGTGCTTGATGGCGATCTCCCAGACGGTCGCGGCGCTGATCCACACCGACGACTTGGGTGACTCGATCATCTCGCGCGCCTTCTTCGGCAGCTTCGGGCTGTCCGTGATCGCCCATAAGGCGACGTGCGTATCGAGCAGCAGGTTCAAGATCGTCCCCCCAGAAACATGCGGACCACCTCATCGTTGTGCGTGTCGATGTTGTCCGGCACCTCGAACTTACCCTTGGCAACGCCGATGCGCTTGCCGATCGGCATGGTGTCTAATGGCACGAGTTTGGCGGCAGGACGCCCATTACGGGCAATGACGATCTCGCGCTCCTGCCCCTGCTCGATGGATTCCACCAGACGAGACAAAGATGACTTCGCTTGTAGCATGTTGACGTGCGGCATGGCGTTTCTCCTAAGACAAATCCTAGTCTAGTCTGGTCTTGTAGACAAGTCAAGTCTATGTATTCGTCCAGTACCTTTGGCAATCTGGGTGGTGAGTGAAAAGCCTTTTACGGGAGGCAGCGTGCCTGCGCGATGGTGGGGGATCACGGTGTTGTAGGCGATGAGCCTAGGATCGGTTCGGGGTGTTCGCCTGCGTCTGGGCGCCGAGGAGCGGGGAATGAGTGCCGCTGGGTTGCCGCCGCTCTCCCTCAAGGCCTTTTTCCAGCGGTAGAGGGTGCGGCGGGACGCCTACGGCATCCACCGTGGCGGCCAGGCCGTGTTTGTCGAAAAATCGGAGAATCTTGAGTCGTTCTTGGGCTTCTTTCGGGGTCATCCCCCAAAGATGCCCCAGTTTGGCTAGGAGGTCAAAACCCCCTGACCCTGTATCCAATGTGCTGCACTTGCATGGCATTCCTCCGTCATCGAAGGAGTGCCAAAGGTTTCTGAACTTGTGCACACTTTAGCTTGCCGCGCACCAGGTCAAGTTGTGTTATGATGTAATACGTAATCAGTGTTAAATAAGGGGTTGGTATGCACCGGAAAATGACAATCACGCTCGATGAGGCGGTTTACGAGGGGCTTTGCCGGACGGTCGGACGACGCAAGATGAGCCAGTTCATCGAGGACTTGCTACGTCCGCATGTGCTCGACACGTCGCTTGATGACGGCTACCGGGCAATGGCGGCTGACAGGGAAAGAGAAGCTGAAGCAGTGGAGTGGTGCAACGCCCTTGCCGGAGACATGGCCGATGCGGCGCGGTGAAGTGTGGTGGGTGGAATTCGACCATGCTGTGGGTAGCGAAATCCGCAAGACGCGCCCGGCGGTGATCGTGAGCAACGATGCGGCCAACAGGAACCTGTCGCGGGTAGTGGTGGTGCCTGTGACCAGCAACACCGGAAGGCAGTACCCCGGTGAGGCCGTTGTAACCGTTGGCGGGCAGAGCAGCAAAGCTATGGCCGACCAGATCATGGCCGCAGACAAGTCGCGGCTCAAGAGTCAGCTCGGTGTGCTATCTAAAGCGGATATGTTGGCCGTTGAGGATGCGATCAAAGTGCATTTGGCGCTACCGAGGTAACGGCCAAATAGATCGACCAGGTGTGCGACGTGAATCCTCCCACGACTAAGCCGGGGCTGCAGTCTGGGCTTCGCGCTCCGTTTCTCGGGCTTGCGCGTGCAGCCAGAGCGTAGAGAGCTTAACTGCCATCGCCAATCTCCTTGAGCAGTTGCGGGTTGGCATGGTCTCCACGTACCAGGCCGATTCCTAACACCGTTTCCAGGCGAATGACGCGCTCCGTCAGCAATTCGATCCTTTGCTGTTGCAGTTTGATGGTTTCGGCCATACGCTCTACTTTGTCATTCATCTTGATAACCGTGGTGATGGCATCCCACATTTTGTCAGTGACCCCCATCAGACTGCCTCCCTTTTCGATTCGAGGGCTGCGATGCGTTGGTTCGATGCCTCGACGAACGCCAAGGCGTCATCGATAGCAGCGCTTGCTTGCGCCGTAGTTTTAACCATCTGGTCGATCAGACCTTCCAGGAGCGCATCGTTCTCGGACGGATTGAACGAAGCGGCGGCACGGCGAAGGAATTCGCCGACTGAAATGCCGGCCGACTTCGCGGCTTTCGTGATGAACGCCTTTTCCTGCCGGGTAACCAGGACATGGATTCGTTGGGTTGCGGTAGCCATGTTGCTTCCTGTATACACATAACCTGCACATGCACATTATAGGCGCTTGACAGGAACTATCAAGTGCTGTACAAAGCGCATCAGGTGCTCGTAACACCTCTGCAAGCGGTTCTCCGCGCCCGATAGTTCGCGGTATTTTTACGCCCGTAATCCGCCTGCCGCCTCCTTGGGCGGGTTCCGGGTCGAGTCGATGGCCGGGTGTGCGGCTAATAAAAGACCCTTCGGGGGAATACGCCCGCCGCCTTGCAGCGGTTACGAGCACCCGGCCGCCCACGGTCGTTCGTGGGTAATGACTAGATAGGAGCGTAAAAATGAGCCAAGACGAACTCGATCTCCTTGATCGCGAGGAACGCATCTTCAAGTGCTTCCAGGCCGCGATTGGTCTTTTGGATCCCAACGAAGAAGTCCGTGACCCGGACGGGGTGCGCGAGCTGCTGGATTTTCTCGTGGAGGAATACCAGGCGGCCCGTGAGGCGCTGATGAGCCGCGTGCGTGAAATGCGCCGTGAATACGCGGACGTTTGAAGCCGGAATCCGGCAGCACGTCAGCTGCAGTCAGGTATGGCCCGGTGTAATGCTCATTGGGATGGCATTCGTAGCCGCCCAGGCATATGCCATCGACAATCTCGTCTCCCAGGCCATCATGGATGCCGTCCAATTCCACCAAAGAGCCTATGCCGCCAACAACCTGCGTCGCGTCACGGCTTACTATCTGGGCGACTCGGGCGGTTGCGGCAATGTGGCTGTCGAGAGCAGCGACAAGCGAAGTCGTGAGCATTACCGCGTATGCGACGGCGTGATCGAGCAGAGGCAAGATGTCGAGCCATCAGCGCCAACCGATGATCCGAACTACCGGCGTACGGTCGTTGCCGTCGGCAGGCAGGCGCTCCTGGCGGGCGCAGCCATAGGGCGATTCGAAGGTTACGTCATCGAGGCCAGGCGAGTGGGCTGGTCCGGCCGTGACGGCTGCGGCACCGTGGATGTCACCGTGACCTATGGCGACCTAATGGTCGATAACGGGCAACCGAGAGTCTGCCCGTAAAGGGAGCCATGGGGTTCGGAAATGCCAACTACACACGTTAATCAGCGCGTTCAAAAACACCGTGATGCGCTGCGCAGGGCTGGGCTTCGTCCGGTTCAACTCTGGGTGCCTGACACGCGTCGCCCGGGCTTTGAGGAGGAGTGTCGCCGCCAATGCCTGCTTGTTGCTCAGGCCGACAGTGCCGATACCGCCATGCAGCAGTTCATGGATGAAGCCTTGGCAGAAGAGGACGGCTGGACGGAGTGAAGGTAGTTGTCATCCTATTCGCGCTAGCCGGCCTGTTCGCCATCGCCGCGATCATTGCCGAGCGTTTGCAGCGCAAGCGTGCGCCGACAGCGAACAAACAAGCGGAGCATTACCCAGAAAGGCCTTCACCGAGCGTGATGGCGCTATCGAATTACGGAACACACCTGCTTGCAGAAGTAGAACGCAAGCGGCAAGCATCCGAAGAGGCGATCCGCAAACACCAAGCCGCGCTGGAAGAGATCGCGGTCGAGGAAGCCAAGATCCGGTCTGGGCTGGAAGGGGAGTCAAGGTTGGACGATTTTCTCCGCAGCCGTCTCGACGACACATGGACGATCATTGCCGGCTACCGCGCCCATGAAGGCGAGATCGATCGCATCCTGGTTGGGCCGAAAGGCGTGTTCGCCTTCGAGGTCAAGAACGTGGGCGGAATCATCCACTGCGACGGCGACCGCTGGTGGCGCGACAAGACCGACCGGCGCGGCAACATCATCGAGCGAGATGTTCCTATTGCGGACAACGGCGGAAGAAGCCCCTCGCGACAGATCAACGACGCTGCGGATGCTCTGGAACGACTGCTCAAGGGAAATGGACACGACGCGGCAGTCGTACGTATCGTCGTGCTTACACACCCAAGAGCCAGGCTTGGCAACATCAGCCGACTGAACATCCATCTGTTGGCGCGAGTCCAAGACTTATACATGCAGCGAGTGCTCTCACGCGGAGCGCCGCTGTCAGCTGATCAGGCACGCAAGATCGCCACGACCATCCGCCGCCACCACGAGTGGTTCGAACGCAAAGAAAAGCAGTCCGCAAGGCGCGACGACGAGCCGCTCAACCAAGCTTTCTCGCCATCTCCCTGACGAGCTCTTCCAGGCCGGCTACTCGTTTCGCCTCCTGAACGCGAGAAAAAATCTCCTCAAGAACGGCGCTCCGCCTATCCTCGCCCAGTCCGTCGAGTAGCCCTTTCACTGCTTCAAGTCTCCGAAGATAGGCATCATCAAGGGCGGAGGACTTGGCTTCTGCCTCCGCACACATGTCTCCTTGTCCCAGAAGGAGCCAGTTCAGGTTGACGCCAGTCTGTCCGATGGCGACAAGCGCTTCCCCGCCAGGGACGTTGATTCCGAGCTCGTACTTACGAATAACACCAATATGCAATCCGGTCAGGCTGGAGAACTCTTCCTGGGTGAGCCCAAGATGCTTTCTCCACTTCCTTAATCGTTCTCCAATGGCCGACATTGAAATAGCTCCTTTTGGTTATCTTTTCTCTTGACAGTAACCGAAAACGGTATATACTGTGCTCATTAGGTATGTTGGAAAAGCTACATGAACGACATCATTTCGATCAACAGGCAGTTCCTCATTATGGCGCGGGAGGCGGCGAAGTCCCAGGCTGGTGAGGTCATCACCGGGCTGCCCAGGCCTGTGCTGGACAAGCTGGCCGCCCTAAGCCTTGAACAGATCGAGGCGATAGCTCAAGAGGTGGGGGTCAGTCTCATCACCCTCAGGCTCAACGAAGCCGAGCTGGATCGGCTGCTAGCTATGAGGCAGAGAATGGCGTATTCGCTATCGGTAGTCGCTTTGAAGGAGGGTGGATGAAAAAACTCACAATCGATATTCAAGAGCTTGCCGAGGCTCTGGGTGTTCGCCCACACGCAATCCGGCAACACAGGTGCTCCGTCAAACCCCACCCCCTCTTGGAAGGCCTGCCGGCACCTGCATCAACCCGGCCGCGATTGACCTGGTGGGTCGCAGACATTGAGGCTTGGGTCGAATCCCGCCGGAATTTCAAAACGACATCGGCATCTTATGATGCTGAAGTCATAGCTAAGCGCCCGCGTGGGCGGCCGCGAATGGGTGGGCAAGAATAAGGAGAGCCAATGGACGCATCAGATTTTATTTACGAAATGCTCGGCAGACATCTGTCTCACGAGAAATTCGGCTGGGCAATGACAGCCAAATTCACCAACGAGGCCGGGGTAACCGTTTCCGGTCTTCGTGGGCCAGCAAAGAATTCTTTGCTGGTGACCGATGGTGCCGTATTCGTTAGCACCAAGCTCAGACGGCCGGAGAATCTCCCGTCGCACATCACCTGGGGGCACAGCCCTGGTCTCCGTGCCATGGCTTTCGACATGGCAGGTGACACGAATTGGGTATACGTCAGGCTCAGCAACTTTGATCCTGCCAAGGCTTTGCCTGGAAAACCCGTCAATGGTGCTGGCGATATGCTGGTCTTATATGACGATTCTGGTCGCCAGGAAATCTGGTGGTCGAAATCGCTGGCCCAGAATGTCGCGGGGATTCTTCTCGAAGCGTTTAGTGACAAGAAGATCGAGGCTGGAAAACTCATTGTATCGGCCATCAAGGGCGCGAACGATCCCAAGGCATCGCTGTCGCAAAAAAAAGCCTTGCGGCAGATCAATAACCTGATCAGACACTACCCGGAAATCGTCGATGCGCCTGGTGGGTTGATCGACTGCGTCAAATATCTCACAGGAGGAAAAAATGGAGCTGCTGGCTAAGCTCAGGGCAAAGCCGCAAAGCCTTTACCAGGCCCACCAGATCGCGTGGGACATCATTCGCAGGAACAATGGGGACGACAGATTCGTCTTCAGGGTAGTCGATGACCTGATGAAGGTTCGGTCTGTCTCGTTCGAGATCGGCCGCAAACCTATCGTTCCCGAAGCAGGCAAGAAGTACAGGCTCGACATCCTCTTCGATCCCGTCACAACGGACGGAAAGAGGCTCAAGCGTATCTCGGTGAGAGAAAAGGCGATCGAGAAGATCAGGCAGTCGCTCGAAAAGCGCGGGTTCGAGGTCGAAAAGATCGACGGCGCCTACTGCGACCCCATCCCCTTGGGTAAGCCAGGTCTGCAAGAGGTTTACATGCTGCCCTTCCTGGCAACCGGAGATGTGTTTGTCAAGGATGGCAAGCTTGCCGAGGAGGCATTTTGGCATGGCGTTGGCAAGAGCAAGCGATTTGGATTTGGCATGATCGAGTTGGAGGCGCTGTGATTCCATTCATGCTTAAGGTGCCGGTGCTTACCCCAGTTCTCCGTACCGGGGGCTATTTGACGCTGGACGGCATTATCCAGGATGCCTATTTCCGGTCTACCGGAAGGCTTCTGTCTGATGACGAGATGCCTTTCGCGAAGGAAGGCGAGGTATTTCACGCAAGCGCCTGCTTCTTTCCGTTGCAGGATCTTGCATATGGCAATCTGACCCTTTACGGCAGGCTGCAACACGACGAGCTTCGCTCCCTTCCTGAAAGAGCCCTTCCCAAGAGAGGGGGGCGCTATACCTATGAATCGGCTAGCGGAGAGATGAAAGCCCCGAAGGGGTCTTTCCAGACCGTCAATACTCCATTCGTGATGTGGTTTTGCTTTGGCGACCCCGACAAGACGCTCGATCTTCTCGGTCACGTTCAGGGCATTGGGCGAAAGATTGGCATGGGTTGGGGAAGCGTAGATCACGAAAACGTGTCGATCACGACGCTGCAAGAAGACGCATCGTTCGTTCTTCATGGCAACGCTGCGCGGCCGATTCCTGTGGAGATGTGGCAAGGCCGGCCACAGCAACGGCGGTATTGCGCCATCAGGTACCCATACTGGTCTTCCAAGCAGGTGGAATGCGTGGTGCCTACCGCGAAAGTTCTTCGTTTTTCACAAATCCCTAATTGAAGAAAGGAAAAGTCATGGACATCATCATCAATGGTCATCTCAAAACCGAAACTCCTCTGACCTACACCGCTCCGAACCTCGAAGGCTTGCCGACTATCGGCGGGCAGCCGTATCTGCCTTCCTCTGCCATTCGTGGCAAGTTGCGTCGCCACATGCGCGATTACATCGTCGACGCGACCGGGAAAAAGCTGAACTTCCTCGACTTCTACTTCCTGTCCGTGGGTGGCCTCAACAACGAGGGCAAGGGCAAGGCCTCCAAGGAATCCAAGGAAGAGGAAGAAAACAGTGCCGGCGAGAATCTCGAATCCCAGGCCATCGACTACGCGATGGCTGCGCAAAAGATCAATCCGCTCATCTCTATCTTCGGTTGTGGACCTGGGTCGCCGGTAGCGATCGCCTCGAAGTTGATCGTGTCGCATGCCATTGCCGTTGGCGATCCCTTGAAAGTCAAGTGCCGCATCGAACCATGTCGAACGGACGATGCCCGCGTTTCACCCGCAGAGACCTATGAGCTCGTGTCTGAGGACTTTTTTGAGGAATACCATCGGCAAAGCACGCTTCAACGACGCGGCTCTGAACTCAAGAAGCAAAAAGATGACCTTCATAAGCGTATCAAAAAGGCCTCTTCTGCCGAAGAAGCGCAAGCAATTCGCGAAGAGATCAAGAAGATAGACGAGGAGTTGAACAAGAAACCGGTTTCCATCTCCAATCCGGCGCTTGGTTACGACGCCATCGCGCCAGGAACGAATCTGGCTGTCTTCATGCGCATGCAGCGGGCGTCCGATGTGGAAATAGCGCTGCTCATGAAAGCATTTGAGCGGTTGGCCTTCAATCCCGTGTTTGGCGGCCGAAAGGCAGCCGGAAATGGTCTGGTTTCAGGCGAGTTCGTCGTGTCTACCTGCGAACGACCCGGCCAGCCGATCAAAAACGTCGGCACTTTTGGGTGGGATGCCTTTTCTTTGTCATTGACGGCAACCGAAAAAGCCAAGGAATGGCTCGAAAAGCCCATCGACTTTGGTGTTCTTGATTTCAGTTACGAGGCGCTGCGCAAGGCCGTTAAGTAAAAAGGGGGTGACTGGATATGGGAATCAGTATCGAGGAAGTCTTTGCGGCCTGCGATGGTCTGCGGCCGCCAACGCAGGTGCAGATCGACTATTCCAGGCATGTCCTGCGGTCTATCGAGTGCTCGGCGGAAAGAAACGGCGGGGAAGTGCTGATCGAGGCAAGTACCGGGGTCGGGAAAACCATTGGTTACCTGATCCCAGCCATGCTGACGGCAGCTACCCAGAACGGTCGGGTAATTGTCTCGACCTACACGAAGTCATTGCAAAAGCAGGTCGAGGCTGACGCCGCCATTGTTGCAGACGGCATCGAGAAGGTGACGGGGAAGCGTCTCAAGGTGGCCCGCTTCATTGGCAGGGGCAACTTTTTCGATATCGATCGCGTCATCGAGTATCGTGATGCTGCTGCCATGAGCGGGAAGCCGGATGACGTCGTCAAAGAATGGGATGCTTTGATCGACTGGCTCAATGATTTGAGCACTTCCGGCGAGATCGACGACTATCTCGAAGAGAACGGCCGCCTTCCGGAAGGTGTAAGCAAGTCTTCGGTTTGCGCTGACGCGGCAACGACTTCCGTTAAACATTCAAAGATGGTCGAATCCGTCATTGATGCGGACGTAATCATCACGAATCACGCCATGCTTTGCATGGCGGCGGCGTGGGACATCGAGGAACTGTTTCACGGCAAAGAAAACCAGACGCCGATCCGTGCCGTCATTGCGGATGAAGGGGATCGCCTAACGGATGCTGCAAAAAATATCGTTGTTTCTTCAGCTCCGTTTCGGAGAATCCTGACTCTCTCGCAAAAAGCAGAAAATCTTGGCGGGCCATCGTCCCTGTCCAATCTAACGCAGGATATCTACGACTATCTCTGCGAAAGCTACCATGGGCTCAAGCACAGGCTGGATGGTGACGCGATCATGTATTCCGATGTCGGGGAGCAGCTCAAAGAAAAGGTAAAGGAGTACTACCACTCGGTCAAGGAAATCTTTGCCTCGAAAGAATGGAAGTCGCTCAAGATGTCGGCTTCTCTTTCTAGCATCTGTCTCGATATCGAAAGCTATATCAGTACGCTTGCCATGGTGACAGGAGAGAAGTCTTTGCCGGTTCCGGCGGAGGGTGTTTTGAGCTACTCACCAGAAAGGCACTTCCCGTCAATTGAAGTCGTGCCGATCTACCCGGCGCGGGTCGTGAGTCGCGCCATCAAAAGATGGCGCGATGCAGATGATCGCATGACAAGTGGTTGCGCAGCTTTCATTGTGACGTCGGCCACTCTCCAGGGTGCAAATCAAAAGAGCAAATTCTGGGAAATCTCAAACAAGCTGGGCATTTTCGATACCGTCAACCCGTGTGCCGATCTGCATAAGGCTTTTTCGCCACGCGAATTCGGTAAGCTGAAGCAGATCGTCCTGGCCGATCCAAGCGTCCACAAACCCTATGACGGCTCGGACATCGCGGACGATGGGGAACAGGATGTCAAGGTAAACGAAGAGTGGTTGGGCTACATTGCCAGGATGGTGAAATCTGCGGCAAATACTGGCCGCTTCACGCTCGCCCTGGTTAACAGCTACCGAGTTGCCTCAGAAATCAAGATCGAGCTGGACAAATCCGGCGTATCCGTTCCCGTCGTCCTCAAGCATCGGGGCGTTCGACTCGATAGCGCCGTGAAAGCGCTTCTTGCGAAGGGGAATGGTGTTCTCGTCACCCCGGCCGGCTGGGAAGGGTTGGATGCTCGTAGCTTCGGTTTTTCATGGGACAACGTTGTCATCTGTCAGCTTCCGCTTGTTAGTAACGATGCGCATAGGAAAGTGATCGTGGACTACCTGATCAGCAAAGGAAAGAGCAGGGAAGAGGCGCTTGGCATCGTGTACGGAGATTCCATCTCTTCTGCCTTCCGAAAAATGAAGCAAGGCATTGGTCGCGGAATTCGGTCTGAGACGGATGAGTTTTCTCTTTGGTTGGGCGACCCGAGAATCGCTGTATTCGGAAGCGTGACCGAGACGGACGACATCATCCCGGACCCGGTAAACCGCACCTACAACCAGTTCAGGTCGGCGATTCCGCAAAGATTCAGCGATGTACCAACTCGCATCTTGCTGAAAGACGGGACGCTCTTGAGCTAGATTCAAAAAACTCTCGCGCACAGCAAGACGATGGCATATCTGGCCGTGCGCGGGGTTTAGTTTGGTCTGCTGGATCTTTGTCCCCTCTTAGAGGGGATTACAACTCGATGCCCCGGCAAGGCCGGGCGGGTCGTGCTGGAGCTTTGTCCCCTCTTAGAGGGGATTACAACACGACCTTGGCGGGGGGGCTTGCCCCCGCCCGCTGGATCTTCGTCCCCTCTGAGAGGGGATTCGGCCTTAGTGTCGCAGTCATGCCGCTAGGTCGAGCAGTAAGTCCGATCAAGGAAGGATTGCTTATGGTTGAACTAATGGAGCTTGATAGACTTCGTCTAGCCCGCGATCTCATCAAGGCGGGGCTACGGTTGGCGGTTGTCCGGAGCATGACGGATATCGGGACGCGCACTCTGCGGCAATGGTGGAAGGATATCCACGGTGTGCGGCCGTCCAACGGCAAGCTGCCGGAGTCCGTCCTGTCCTTTATAAAGGACAAGGATTCGGCCGCCAGGCTATCCGCATTCGCCGCTATCCACAGACGATTGTATGGGGCTACACTGACGCCGGAAACGCTGCTCTCGACGTGGCAAGAGTTTCAGGATATCTGCTGCCCAATCGACATCAACGCGGCGTATTTCGCAGCCCGTGACGTGAAAGCCAGGATCGTGGCGTTTCCGCGTTGCACTCAATGCAGCGCCAGTTTCATCTACGACAGGGGCAGCAGGCATACTGATCGCTGCCCGTTCTGTGGAACGAATATCGCAGCCTGATCGCATGGTGGCAGCGAAACAGCGCATCTCCGTGCGCTTTTCGGGGCGATTTTCCGGCACCGCCTGCGTACCATACTGGCATGCTCGAAGCGATCTATTCCCACCTTGCACGCCGCGCTGCGATGTACCTCTGGATGCTGGTTGTCTTCGTGGCGTTCGGGCGGTATTTCACCCTGACTATCAACGTCTCGGACTCGTTGCCTGGCACGGTCTTTCTTGTCCAGAAAGGCGCGAAACCAGGCAAAGGCGATCTGGCGGCTTTTCGGTACAACGGCGGTGGGCCTTATGAGCGGGGTAGCTTATTCCTTAAACGGGTGGCGGGCATGTCTGGGGCGACGGTGACTAGTCATGATGTTGGCTACGGCTACCGGGATTATTTCGTCGATGGCGAATTCGTAGGCAGAGCAAAGCCACTATCCAAGGCCGGCAAACCACTTAAGCCTGGCCCGGTTGGGCTCATTCCAGAGGGGCATTACTACATGGCCGCGCCCAACCCAGACAGCCTCGACTCTCGCTATGCCTTGGTCGGGTGGGTCCGAGACAGCCAGATTGTTGGGCGGGGAATCAGGATTTTCTGATGAGCCAGAATCAGACTTTTCTTCGGCTCTGGACGGCGGTTCTGATTCAAGCCATCCGCGACGTCGAAACCGGGGATAAGGAGGAACAAAATTCCGCCTTGGCGTGGATGTTCGGTGGCATCCCGTCGGGTCGTGTGAGCTTCGCGGCCGTTTGTTCATGGCTGGAAATCGATCCAGATCAAGTCCGCGCTGCTCTTTTGCGTCGCAGGAGATTTGCCTTCTGTTACAACCGGTGGCGCGAAGCAACGAGGGAGAGGATTGCGGCGTGATCTTCTGGAAGAAAAGACCGAAGCCAGATTCGCAGCCCATCTCGCGCGAGCACGTCATGCAATGGCGTGATGACGATATCCCGCGCTACCCGCCATTCATGAAGGGCCTCCCGGCCGTATCGCCAGAAAAGCTACTGGAAACACAGGCCGAGCTGATCGAACGCATCGCCGACACGGCGATCGCTCTGCCCGCGCAGTTCGAGCGCTACTACCTGTCTGCAATCGAGCGCTTTGCGCGATTCGCCCACCTGCTGCCGGCGTCGCAGTCACACCACCATCGAGGCGCCGGCGGTCTTCTCAGGCATTCACTGGAAGTTGGCTTGTGGGCGCTCCAATCCGCGGACAAGGTGTTGCTCGATGCAGCGAAGACGCCATCCCAACGGCGCGAAATGGAGCCACGCTGGCAGTTCGCCGTGTTCGTGGCGGCGCTGTGTCACGACGCGGGCAAGCCGGTAACCGATCTCACCGTGGCCAATCGGGATCGGTCGGCGGTGTGGAAGCCGATCAAGGAAGACTTGTACGACTGGGCCACACGAAACAGAATCGATGCCTACTTCCTCGACTGGCGTGAAGGCCGTTCCCGGCAGCACACCGTCCTTTCCAATCTGATCGCCGATCGAATCATTGGCGCAGAGGCGCTCGAATGGATCGAAGAGGGCGGCACGGAACTCATCGTATGGCTCATGGAGTCGCTCAACTGCAATCCAAGCCCGACGAACCTCATCCACGATCTGGTTATCAAGGCGGATCAAACGAGCGTGGAACGCGACCTAAAGACGCTCGGCGTCGCGATGGCCGGTTACGACCTGGGTGTTCCCGTGGAGCGCCATCTGACGGACATCATGCGCCGCTTCATCAAGGAGGGCGTTTGGCTTGTCAATGAACCTGGCGCGCGGCTGTGGAATATCGACGGCCACCTGTATCTGATCTGGCCCGCCGCTGGCGAGGAAATCGCCAGGCAGGTTCATGAGGATGGCATTCCGGGCATTCCGAGAACGCCGGATGGCATTCTGGACATGCTGGTTGAACGTCAGATCGCGTTCGTCCGTGACGGCACCGCGCCGGGCGATCGACTCTGGAAGATCGCGCCAGCGATCCTGGCAGAAAAGATCCCAGACATCAGGCTCACTGCCATCAGGTTGAGGGATGAGGCGATGGTGTCGTCCGCGCCGATCCCTTCGGTCGAGGGGAGAATCGTCAATGGACAGGAAGGGACTGAAAGCTCATCTGTGCGCCAACAACCTGTCGATACGGATAGCCAGGTTCAGCACGACGAACAAGTGAGCGCGACAGGGCTAGCTGGGGACAAAAACGAAACCTCAGCGCCTACTAACCCCCAGACAAGTCATGCGGGCGCGCCAGCCGTAGGCGTGGAAGAAGCTGCCGTCGTCAAGACGGACGACGGCCAGGCTCGTAAGACGGCCCGGAGCATGCCATCCCTGACCGGCGATGCTAAGGCCAAACACAGCGACCCGAAGGACGACGCGCAACCCATCAACCGCTGCGCGATCGTGCTAGACGGAGCAGTAGGCGAAGCTCTCAAGGCGCTCGCGCAAGACCTCAAGTCCGGCGACAAGCGATGGGGGGGCGATGTCATCATCGACGCCGAGCAGCATGTGCTGCTCCGATGGCCGGACGCATTCAGCGGGTACGGGCTGACCGCCAAGTCGATTCTCGACGAGTTGGGCAGCCGGGGGTGGTTGTGGATCGATCCTATGGCCCCCTTGAAAAAGGTCGTGGAAGCGCAGTTCGATGGCAGCGTTGCGAAAGCCATCCGCCTGACGCGAGAAATCAGCCAAGCATTGATTCGTGAGGCCGGCGCAGCACTGGATGGCGGTCACGCCGATGTCGTAGTCAAAGATTCTCCGCGCCAGGAGGCAAAGAAGAAACCAGCCGAACCAGAGTCCTCGCAGAAGCAAGAGAAACCGGTAAATCATGGTCGCAAGCCAAAGCGCGAGGCAACAAGCCTTGATGAGAAAGCTCGCGTAGCGAGTTCCAGTGAAACCAAAGCGACTCCAAGGAGTTCCGGCGAAGCCAAAACTCGACAAATGGATGAGCGGCCAGGCGAGATACCGGTAAGCGCCGATATGGAAACGGACGCGGATCAAGGAAAGCAGGATGCTGCGGAAGCAACAGGGCAGCCATCCATAGATGATGTCATAGAGGCAATCAAAGAACTCCCGGCAACCACGCAGACCGATGGATTCCTTCTCGTCGCCGTTCGGGATGTGCTTGAGGAGTGCAGAAAGCGCGGCCTTAGGATCACGTATAGGCGCTTACGAGAGATGGGTGGCAAGGAGCCGGATAGGCTATCTGTGGATGGGGGAGTCGTCCGATTCAAGTTTTGATCCGAAAAGCAACCAAAGTGAGCGTTTTTAACGCCAGTTTTGGTTGCGGACTGTGCAAGCATACCCAACATGCCATCCAGATCGATTACCGCCATTTCGCTGATCTTTCTCGTCTTCTGCACCCCTCTTCGCGCTGAAGATCTGGGCGTGATCGGCCCGACTTACGACATTACCGAGCGCGATCTGATCGAGGTTTTCAAGGACAAGTTCCGCCGGATGGAAAAGACCGGCGAGCTTGCGGCCATGCAAGAAAACTACAAGAAGCGGGTCATCGAAGGTGTAGAGCGCCCGCGCCCCGTGCCTGGAATCAAGCCCACGGAAGTTGCGAAAACCCATTACATCGATCCAACGTTTACGCTGGATAGGAATGTCGTGGACGAACACGGCCGGATCCTCTATCCGGCCGGTACAAAGATCAACCCGTTCGACTACGACCGCATGAGCAAGGTATTGCTCTTCTTCGACGGTCGGGACAAGGGGCAAGTGGCATTCGCAAAGCGGTTCATGGCGGAATCCAAAACACCGGTGAAGCCGATCCTGGTCGCCGGCGAGCCGCTCAAGCTCATGCGCGAGTGGAAGCGGGAGGTGTTCTATGACCAAGGCGGGGCGCTGTCCAGGCGCTTTGCCATTACCCAGTCCCCCGCCGTAGTCGCCCAAGAAGGAAAAAGGATTCGTGTCGATGAAGTTCGCCCGTAGCCTGATCTTTGCAGCGATTTTTCTCTTCGTTGCCAGCCAGTCGTGGGCTGCGACCTGCAAAGGCAAGTTCGCCAACCCCATCACCGAAATTTGCTGGTCTTGTGTCTTCCCGATCTATATCGCCGGTGCCAAGATCAACCCGTTCCAGCAGGAGGATTCGAACATCGTTGCCGGAAACCCGCTCTGCTGGTGTGGAAACCCTCCAAAGATAGGAGTCAAGGTCGCATTCTGGGAACCGCTGCGCCGTGTCGATGTGGTGCGCGAACCGTTCTGCATGGCAGGTCTCGGGGGCATCAAGATGAACCCAGGCTTCGATGCGCCGGTTCATGGGCGCTCCAAGACTGACGCACAGACGACGAGTTCCTTCTACCAGGCGCACTGGTACATCGACCCGGAGATTTTCGTGTTACAGGCCGTTCTCGACAACGGTTGCCTGGAGAACCTGAGCTTCGACGTAGCCTACCTCACCGAGCTCGACCCGCTGTGGAACGACGATGAGCTCACCCGTATCCTGAATCCGGATGTCTATCTCTTCGCGAACATTCCGGCACAGGCCGCTTGCGCTGCGGACTGTGTCGCTGCGACAGCCGGGTTCTCCAACAACCTCTTCTACTGGTGCGGGGGGTGCCAAGGCTCGCTTTATCCGCTCAACGGTAACGTGGGGACACATATCGGTGGCGTGCAGGCATCATCGCTCATCGTTCAGCGCTTGACCGCGAAGATGCACCGTGAACTTCTGATGTGGGGCGCACATGGCGAAGACGGTCTGTGCGGTTACTACCCGATCCCGCTCATGGACAAGACTGCCTACAAGTATCAGATGCTCTATCCGATTCCGCAGACCAGGGGGACACCATCCAAGATCACGCCACCGCAAGACTGGATCGGTCGTTGTTGCCAGCCGTTCGGACGGACGACCATGATCTGGGGGGCTGGACGGGAGTTCCCGTTTGTAGGAGAGGATTTTGTCTATCAGATTTTCCGCAAGCGCAACTGCTGTCAAGGCGCTGTCAAATTTGGTGGCTAACAAGATGCGTTTTCGGTTTTTCCACGTCCTCCTCCCTCACTTGCTCCTGGCGCTGGCGTCATTCCCGGCGTCAGCCCAGGATGCTTTTTCTTCGCAGAAAAACGGAGGGGTCGCACTTCCAACCGATGCCGACATCGCGCGAGCGCAGCAAAGGACTCGGGAGATGCTTGAGAAGCTGCCTGATAGCAAGGCGGCATTGCAGCAATACGGATCGCCAAGCGTTCCGAAAGTCGATAGCTTGCCCAAACCGGCAGCCCCTGCGCCGGATATTGCCAGCATCGCGCAGAAATATCAGCAGCTTGGCGTTGCCAAACCGAATCAGGGCGACAAGACCGACTTGATGGTCTTCGTGTCTCTCTCGATGCCGAAAGAGGCGCTCGTTCGCACAGCGGAACAAGCGGAGCGGGCCGGGGCAACGATGGTGTTCCGGGGTCTCAAGGGGGATTCCATGATGAAGATGGGCGAGGAGGTGCAGAAGATCATCGGCGGACGGAATGTGTCGGTCGCCGTTCATCCTCCGGCCTTCCAGCAGTTCAACGTGACTCGCGTGCCTGCAGTGGTTCTCGCCAAGGCCGAGGCGGCCAATGTAATGGAAAACGGCTGCGCCCAGGCCGACACGTTCGTGAAGGTCTCCGGGGACGTGTCCTTGGACTACGCGCTCGACTACATCGAGCGCAAGAGTCCTGCTTGGGCGGCTGTGGCAAGAACCTACCGCAGCCAGATCGTCGGGGGGATCAAATAATGCGGATTGGTTCGCTTTTTCTGGCCCTTGTGTTTCCCATTGGAGCGGCGCTGGCGGATCAAACATCCACTTTCAACGACGCCAAGAACTTCGCGGCTGGGAAAGCCGTGTCAGGATACGGCAACATCAATGCTGGCAGCGCGCAAGACAAGATTCCTGGCTACGGCACAAGCCCGGTGGAGGCGAATTACTTCGCTGGTGGGCAAGGCCAGACTTCCAGCTTTGGTGTGCAGAAGATGCAGACCTGTGCGACAGCAACTCCAGACCCCGATCCCTTCAAGCGCCAGGAATGCGAGGCGGTGAACTTCCTGGCGCATAATCCGCAAGTCCGGCCGCAATTCAACATCAGCAAGAACGACTCGATGTTGATCCGTGAGCAGGCGATCAGTCAGAACGCGCAGGCGGTCGCCCAGCAGTTTGGGTTGAACATCGGTGAATCGAGCACGCAGTGTGTAACCAGGACCGAAACGACCCAGGCGCAGTACACCACCGAAACGTGTTCTTCCATCAAGGAAGTTGAGGGGCAGCAATGCACGATGGGGCGGGTCATCAACATCGATGCCGATTCGAACTTCCAGTGCGAGCAAACGATACATGCGTATGAAACAGGTTCGTGCTACAAGGAAAAGGTAGTCACGTTCTCGTGCCCTAATGGCGGAACTTTGAGTGGTTCGCTTTGTATAGTTGCTCCCACCGCTGGCATGACTACAGGCATAACTGTCTGGGCGTGCGGTTATAGCGGGGACTCCCTAAACGGGACAGATCCTAACCTGCCGGGGAGAATGTATCCAGACTATCTCGCCGGTAAGCCTTGGTTTTTTTGGGCTGGATCGACCTTGGTTGCGTTGAGGGGATATTACTATACCAACAATGGATGTTGGGTATCGCCAGTTTACTTGTGTAACGGCCAATACACAGGCACTCCATGCTGCCCAGCGGGCAGCACATTCAATTCTTCAGTAAACGCTTGCACCTACCAATCTGCTCGCAATGTATACGAAAGCAACAACTGTCCAATTTAGTCTAGTATGGCTGTTTGCCTTCATGCTTGCATCTACGGTGTATGCGGCAAACTGCAAATTGAGTGTTCCGACATGCGTTGACTCTTCTCCCACTAAAATATTTAGCGGGATTGCTGTTAGCGTTAGCGAGGTTGGTGGTTGCTGGAAATACAAATACGACTACACCTGCCTCAAACCCAATGCGGTGAATTACTGCCAGCCGTTCATCAACGCCCAACCACAATGCTGGCAAACAAATTCGCAATGCTCGCAATGGGATTCCGTTCTCAACACCGGGTGCATGAAATACACACAGACCTGGCGCTGTAGCGATCCGTCAAGACCAACACCAAGCAATACCATTAAGCTCTCCGAAACCTACACGCTCATATCGAGCAACTACGACCCCGGCCCGTGTCAATCGCTAGATAACAACCCCAATTGCTCGATTGCGGAAAGCGTTTGCGTTTCCACTACGCCGCCAATCACGATTCCTCCCGGGATCAGTCCTTCGCAGGTCGCGCCTGATGGTTGCTATCAGAAGCAGAACGCCTACGCCTGCCTAACCGGCCGGACTGACACCTCAGAGTGTGATGGCTACGCATCGAACCCGAACTGCACGCTTCAATCCTCCAGTTGCGATCCGGCGGACATGGTGGGCGGGCAATGCACGTTCGAGAAGAAAACCTACAGGTGCATGTCCAGTCCGCCGCAGACCAACACCGTGACGGACTGCTCCGGCCAACTTTTCTGCCAGGATGGGAAGTGCTTCGACAAGGGATATGAAAACGATCCCGATTTCGCCCGCTCGATGGCTCTCATGGAGGCAGCGAGGGAAGCCGGCACTTACATAGACCCGAACTCGCTGGAGATATTCAAGGGGGTTGTCTCGCGCTGCAAGATCAAGTTCCTAGCTAATTGCTGCAAGAAGAGTGGGGGGGGAGGAGGATACAGCAACAACCTGTTGTTCAATATCGTTGGTCAGGTTGGGTCTAATGCGCTTGCCTACGGTAGCAGGTATACCTACGATGCTTTATATACATCTGATGCCCCTAATTGGATGGTTCAAGGTATGGCCGCTTTGGTTGGAGTTGACCCAGTCAAGACATCAAGTGCGCTTGCAAATTGGTCGCCGTCAATCAGCTTGTATGGCTTTACCTTTTCATTCGGGGCTGCTCCGGCTCCTGGATTTTTTACAAGCGCACTAGGGCTGCCCAATCCAATTTCACTTGATTCGCTCAATGGTGCATTTGGAATTACTAGCGGAGGCTTTTACTTCGACCCAACCTCATTTGCCATCCAAATCGGCCTCATGATTCTCCAAGACCTTCTATCCTGCGACCAGCAGGAGCAAATCCTTGCCATGCGACGCGGGCAGAATCTCTGCTATAAGGTGGGTGATAAATATTGCTCAAAGAAAATAAATCTAGGCTTCACTAAAATTTGTCTTGAATGGACCGAGTCACATTGCTGCTTCAATAGCCGCCTCGCCCGGATCATCAACGAGCAAGGCAGGGCGCAGATCGGCAAGAGCTGGGGAAGTGCGCAGAGCCCAAATTGCTCCGGCTTCACGCAAGCTGAGTTCGAAAAAATCGACTTCTCCAAAATCGATCTATCGGAATTCATTGCCGAGATCATGGCGAATATCAAGATGCCAGATCTACAGGGCATGACGCAAAACGTGCAGGGGGTCGTGAACCAGAAGATGCAGAACTACTACCAGCGCGGAAGACAGTAAGCGCCATTTCTGGACACGGTTGCAATGTAACGCTGAATGCGCTACAATACGTGCCATGAAACAGGCTACGAGTTTTCGTCTATCGGCCGAGGCGCTCCGGCTGCTGAAGCTGCTGGCTGATGCCAAGGGGATCAGCCAGGCGTCCGTGATCGAGATGGCGATTCGGGAAATGGCGAAGAAGGAGGGATTGAAGTGAGGCTGGTGCTCGTGTTTATCGCGCTTCTGATGGCTTCATTTGCTCGCGCGGAAGTGCTGACGGCGTTTGAGACTCCCAAAGGGGATGTTCCGGCAGTATCCAAAGAATCGCCGGTTTGGATTAAATGCTTCGAATGTTCTACGCTCAAGGAGAAAATTATCCAGAAGCTCAAGGAGGCAGGGTACATCGTTGCTGACAGAGCTGGCGACGCCAAAACCAAGGTGGTTATCGCAGTGGGTGTATCTGTCCCTGATGACGGGAAAGCACCGCGACTCTACGTCGATGATGTCTACGGCAAAGGGATGGGGCTAATTGATCCGGCGATTAAAGGCAACGAAATTACCGGGATCACGTCCCCCTTCATTGGGCGGGGGGTCGCTCAAATAGATGCTGGATCACAGTATCAAGGAGCGAAATTGACCGGCAGTCAGACCGGCGGCATTGTTGTAGCAATTACTGAGGCATTCCTTACTCGTTTCATCCATCAGAAGGCCGCAGACGCTGTAAGAACCCCCGGTGTAGTCGAACTAAGCGTCAGGATAGATACTGATCAAGTATCCAAACTAGGCTTTGGTGTAATCGCTGCCGCCAACACCCCTGAAACCCCAGACACATTGATCGATGCAGCTCTTGCAAAAGCCATTGAGGGTATCGTCAATGGCGTTCCTGACGTCAAACCAAGGAAAGAACAAGTCAAGGAACTTACCAGTGCACAATAACCTCACCATCATCATTGCCGCCGTAACTCTCTTCTCATGGGTGCCAACGGCAATAGCAGATCAATACACCAACACCAAAGACCTTCTCGTCCAAGCCATCGACGCTCCGGATGGACGCGCCCAGGGTGAGATTGTCGGCCCGATCGAGGACAAATTCCGTGAGACGACCAAATCGAGTGCGCCGGTAATTGCAGAAGTGACAACCCTCAAGAGCTTCAAACAGGAGGGGTGCAAGCGACTCAACCTGAAGCTGTCGCAGGCAAACGTGCCAACCAAAGACGGAGGGATGACCGAGTTCGCCGTCAATTACGGCATCAATCTGTGCCGGGATGGCAGCCCGCCGACGGAAGGGATGGACTTGGAGCAGATAGGGAAAGCGCTGATGCGTTAAGCTTTACCGCCCCCTGGGCTTGAAACCCTTGGGGGTAGTGAGCGCAAACATCTCGTCGTGGATCGTGGCGGTGTAAAGCCCCGCGGCTTGCGCTTCTTCCATGACGCCTGCGTCCCAGTCGATGCCCGCCAGAATCCCGATGCGCTCCTTGCCCTTGAGCTCGGGGATGAAGGCAAAGAGGGTTCCCACCTGATCAATGAGCTGCTCGATCGCCTCGCGCTTCACACGGCTTTTGACTACGACTACCACCACGCGGTTGACCTTGCCATTGGCCCAGGCGAGCACGTCGTATTCGCGCTCGCGCTCGCCACGGCGCACGCGATGGCGCGGGGCGATGTTTTCCATCTTGAAGCGGCGGCGCAGGAGCTTTTCCATCGTGGGCAGCGCCATGCCTTCGGCAAAGTAGCCGAACTTGTCGCCCAAGCCGCCGATTTGCTTTTTGAGTTCGCGAATCTGGCGATCAGTCTCCTGCATGCGGCGGTCGGTTTCTTTGCCCGACTCGCGCAATTCGCGGATCAGTTGGTCGGTCTCTTTCGACTGCTCGGCGAGAGCCGCGATCATCTGCTTGATGTCATCCCAGGAAAGTTCGGTCGCCGTGGTCATGCGGCCTCCACAAGGGTTATGGCATGGGGGCGATTGTAAATCGTTCGCGGCAGTTGGGACTTTTTCAGTATTCCCTGTCCGTAGCGCGCCTGCACGAGTCCACTTTTGAATTATTTCGCGCAAGCCCAGCCTCCTCTAGAAAGCGCGATTCAAGACCTTCCTCGATGGCGCTGCTAAGGATGAGCCGATGCCTGGCACGAGTCATGCCGACATAGAGCAAACGCCGTTCATCTTCCTCGGTCGAGTCGGTGTGCGGCAGGTTGCCATCCTCGCAGCCCATGATCCACACGTTGTCGAATTCAAGTCCCTTGGAAGCATGAAGTGTCAAGACTTGCACTACAGGGCCGTGACGTTTCTTTCTTGCGCGGCCAAGAACGGAGAGTCTTTGCGCCAAGGAACCGGACAGCTTGACGATGGAAGCCTCCAGGCGCTTCATGATGTTCAACTGGTTGGGCTTGCAGTAATCCGCCAGAAAACCAGCCACGCCATGCACGACGAGCGCTGGACGCCCTTTTGCGGCCTGATCATGCCATGACGCCAGACCCATGCGAAGACGCAAAAGGACTTTGCGAACGCCATCATCGGCGACGTGCTCGATAGCCGCATCGAGGCGCTCGACACACCCACCAGAGGAGCGGATGGAATGACCATTGATCCACTCGGGAGCGATTCCACAAAACGACAAGGTGTTGGCGATACCCGTCCATGAGTCATCGAGAACGCTACGCAAAAGACCGATGAACACGCTGCCGATAGAGTGTTCCCAGACGCTCTTTCCTCCTGAGCGGGAGTAGTTCAAGTTTGCGCCAGACAGGCCGACCTCTACGGCATCGATGATAGCGTTCGTGCGTCCAAGCACAGCCCATTCCTGATCATCGCTACTCTTTCTAATCGCTTCGACGATCAAATCAACCTCGTCCCATCGAGAGGGCGCGCGAACGACGCGAATTTCGCCGGGATCTTCCCTATGAGCGGCGATTTTCTTTGCTGCCCGATCTTTGTTGTGAGCGATCAGCTTGGCCGCATGAGCCAGGATGTTGGGTGCGCAGCGGTAGTTGACGGGTAGAGTAGTCTCTACTGCGGAGAGGGCGACAGTTACTCCGCGCAACCCGGAATAGCCTAAAGCGTGACGGAAGGCATAAAGGCTCTGGTCGTCGTCACCTACCAGAGTTACTTCGACACCTGCATGGCCGTGCAGGAGAACCCACTCCATCTGAACTTCGTCCATGTCTTGAGCTTCATCCACCAGCAACCAACGAATGGGCAGCGGCTCCATCTCGCCATTTGCCATCTTGCGCACAGAGACCAAAAGCAGGTCGGCAAAATCCATTGCACCTTCGGATTCCATGAGCTTCTGGTAGGCATGGAACAGGGCTTCAAGAGACGGATCCGAAAACAACGGTGGCGCTAGACGCGCCTTGGCGGCATCGATGGCTTGCACCACGTCATCGAACGGAATGTCGGTGGCATGCTGTTTCCAACATCGGCGCAGCACGGCCAGACGTTCCCCGTCGGAGAGCAGGCGTGGAGGTTTTTTTCGGCTGGCTCGTTTTAGTTGCGCAAGCGCAATGGAGTGGAATGTACCAACGGCCAGACGCCTCGCATGGTCTTGGCCGCAGGAGGCAAGGATTCTCGATCGCAGTTCCTCGGCTGCATCGCGGGTAAAGGTAACCGCGCACAGGCGGCCTTTGGGGTGATTCGCAAGCAGCCTCGCGGCGCGTTCCGAGAGGACGCGGGTCTTACCGGAACCTGGGCAGGCGAGGATGGTGCAGTGGCCGGTGGCAGCGACTGCGCGTTCCTGGTATGGATTAAGCAAGAGATGGTTCAGCGAGGCTTGGATTTTCGACGCCATTACCCGGATCGGAACCGCTATTCTTGGTGTCACCAACATCACCAACCTCGTCAGCTTGATTGGTGTTGCTGGCTTTGCCGGATTCCTTCTGCGTTTCCTTTCTGCGCGCCGCGATCATGGCACGAGTAGAGATAGATCGAATGGTGCCGGCCAAGCGTAGAAGCCGGCGCTTCCATTCGTAGATGCTGCGGGAGTAGTTGCTATCAGGAATGACACCGGACAGCCACAGGGTGTCTATCTTGGCGACAAGGCCATCGAATTCCCGAATGAGACCAACGTAGCGCACAATACGTGGAGAGGTGATCTTGGCCTCGAATTCCTTGGGGTTGGTATACTCGACACCAACAAATTCAATCCCGTTCGACTCGGCCAGTTTCTCCAGGCGGAGAGCCTCGCCGCGCAGGTCTTCGAACGTCTTGTTGATGCGCTCATCGACGATACCCTCCACCTCGCGTGCCTGATCCTCTGTGCTGATCATTCTCAGCACAACAGAGAGCGTAAAGACCGCATTCGAGCAAATTTCAAAGCCTCGGTCGAATACCTGCTGCGCATGGAACGAGTGCAGTTTGACCTTTTGCGTGAAGAAAGCATGACTCTTGGCCCCGCCTTGCGTGGATTGGTTATTCGGTGCCGCCGTCGCTGCTGATTTTTTGGTTGCCATTTACATCTCCCGATGAAAAATAGATTCCCATCCTATGCAATCAGACATCCAAAACTGTGGCGAAAAGCGCACAGAGATGCACTATTTGGCATTGCATTAGCGCTTGACATTCAAAATCTGGTTGTTAGAATGAGCCCAATCATCCGACGTGCGTGATGCCGTCGTTAAGCGCTAGCTGGGCGCTCAAAACAAGCAGCATTTAGCAGCCGACCGCGTTCAAGCGCGGCGGCATTAGTTGGTCGCCGCGATCGAGACTTGCGGCGGTCACTCAGGGGGCGCATCTCGCCCAACCCTTGCCACGGGGTATTGTGGCATCGGCTGGCGCGAGATCGTAAGACCTCGCCTTGTCTGTTATGAGCAGATGAGGCTTGAGGCAGCGCGCCCGTGAACCCCTGCGACAAGGGGGAATTAGAAAACGGCGGGCGGCTTGGAAGGTCGCCAACGAAGGATACCCGTGCGTCTGACAAACGCAACAAGGCGGGTATTCGTCGTCCGTTGGGGCGGTAGCTCAATGGGAGAGCAGCAGGTTGTCACCCTGTTGGTTGCGGGTTCGATTCCCGTCCGCTCCATTCCTCGATTAGCCGCTCAGTGCTACACTGAGCAGCAATAAGGCAAACACGTCTTAAGAAAACATGTCTTAAGACGATGGTGACAACCCCTACCTCAGTGGGGGTTTGCCGAATAGATTGGGGAAACAGCGCCTCGACCCAGGTCGGGGCGTTCGTTTTTCCATCGACAGATTTTTCAACCCCACGGGGGCATTCGTGTCCCCGTAGGGGGCATGGTGCCTCCGTGGTTTTTCAACCAAGGAGGCATCATGGAACTAACCATTTTTATGATGTGTGTCCTTACCGGATTAGTCATCAGCCGCCCGATCATTCGGGCGCTGGGGCTCCGGTAACACACAAAAACCGCCTGTGGGTTTCCCCGCAGGCCAGAGGTCTCTTCAGTGGAGAGCCTTCCGGCCTGCGGGGTTGCCACTGGCGCGTATCAAGCCTGGCAACTCTTGCGGGGTCAAGTCCAACAACCCGGCAAGGAGTAAAGCCATGACACTTGTGATCCTCTCGGTATGTGTTTTTTCCGGTCTCGTCATCAGCCGTCCCATCGTTCGTGCGCTGGGATTGCGCTAACGGCCGGGAGAACGACATGTCGAACCAGATCCTAAACCGCATGTTTCGATCCATTCCATTCCAAATGGCATGCGAACTTCATCAGCGTCTTCGATCTGGCTGCAATAGCCAGGAAACGCGGGATATGTTGCGCAAGGCATTGCGGATGGCTGGATTCGTTCAGCGTGCGGCAGCCTGAATACCCGCCCCGCTCAGGTGGCGGGGCTCTCCAGAGCGCATTCCTGAGAGTGCGTTCTGGAGAGAAAAGATTGTCGCTTCTGGTTGTCCAGGAGCTGCAAGCGGTAGCTGGCCGCTCTAAACAAACAGCATTAAGGCGTCGATCCGGGTAACCGGTTCGGCATTTTCTTAACCCAGACCGGGTGGCTTCGACCCGGTATGGGTTGCGGCATCCGGTCTTGCAATGTGGAGGCTGGATGCTGTTCAATAGGAGTCAGCTTGAGGGGTTCGCAAAGATCGCGGACAACCTTGCGACTGCCTGCGCTGTTGCATCGGTCATCGGTGGCCTCGTCGATCACAAAATAGGCGTGATCGAGGTGATCGTTCTCAATGCAATGGCCGTCGGTTTTGCTTCCCTCGCCGCATTCTTGAGAAAAGGAGATGGCAATGGCAATTGAGTCACTTGTCGGCCTCGTAGTATTTGGAATGGTTTTCGCGGCCATCGGAATCTACGCCAAGAAGCACGAGGTTAAGCAACCGAAGAAGTAGTCGCTAGTTTCTAAGTTTTCTAACCGCCCCTGCGGGATGCTTTCGTCCCGTAAGGGGCGTGGTGTCTCCTGGGGTGTTTCATCAACCCATCCTCACAAAAGGAGGCACCATGAAGATCGAAAACGTCGGCCTGCTTTTCATGCCGGCCGATCAGTACCACGCTCACCCAGCGGTGGGGCATTCGGGACTTGTGCGCATCATGCGCTCGCCCGCCCATTACCAGGAGTATGTGAGCAATCCGCCCGAGCCGACTCCGGCGATGCAGTTGGGCACGGCCTTCCATACGGCGCTGCTCGAACATGATCGGTTCAGCCAGACCTTCGTGGCAGCGCCGAAGTTCGACCGGCGCACCAAGGAAGGAAAGGCTGCGGCCGAAGTTTGGGAGACAGAGAACGCGGGCAAAACCGCAATCCCTGCCGACCAGATGGCAGCCATCGAGCAGATGGTTGCCAGCGTACGCGCCCACCAAGGCGCCGCCAACCTGTTGGCGAGCGGCCAGGCCGAAATGTCGGGATTCTGGATCGACCAGGACACCGGCATCGAGTGCAAATGCCGGCCGGACTACTTTCAGGTAGATGGCGGCGTACAGCATGTCGTGGACATAAAGACCACGACAGACGCCAGCGCCGACGGCTTTGCTCGCGCTATCGCGACGATGGGTTACGATGTGCAGGCTGCCCTGTACGTCGATGGAATCCAGGCAATCACGGGGGTAAAAACCCACTTTTTCTTCATCGCCGTCGAGAAGGAGGCGCCGTTCGCGGTTGCGGCCTACAAGGCGAGCGACGAGGTAATCGAAGTGGGACGCGCCAAGTATCGTGGCGCGCTTCAGCTTCTGAAGTGGTGCCGCGAGAACGGATGCTGGCCTGCGTACCAGCCGAACGGGGAGGTCGAAACGATCAACCTGCCGCGCTGGGCAGCCAACTTTGATCTGGAGGGGTGAGCATGATCTACACGAAATACATGTTTACCCCTGGGATCAAATGGCCGGATGGCGTGTTTTCTCCGACCGCTTCGGTCGAAGACTCGGATAATCGTGTTGAGCGAGAAGGCGAGGGCGTCACTGCATTCGCCCTCCTGGGCTACGACCCGGAGGGTGACAGGTGGGAGGTTCTCGTCGTCTGCCATTCCTCGCATGGGCTGAAACGCCGTGTGCGAATGATGTTCGGCCTAGACATCGAGTGGAGCGGCGACGCTCCGCTTGAGTTTGATAGAGGCCAAGGCATCGACATCGAGGAGTATGTAACCCATATCGGGGAGCGTGTGATTCGATTCGGCGGCCTCATGGTCGGAATGGTTGCGGCCTACCAGCACGACCAGTCGGCATGGCTTCGTGCGCATGAGCTCGCCAGGCGCCTCGGCGTGACGATCAGGCAGGAGGCGTGAACGGCCAAGGTCCGATCGATCCATCACCACAGTCAGGCCGAATCGATCGCTTCGCGAAACTTAACGAAGCGAAAGACGAGGCCATCAAATCGGCCTACTGAACGTAGGTCAATTCAACCCAGGCGGGAAACGCCATGTCTCCCGCCGGGGGCATGGTGTGACCGCCTTACTCTTGCTTGAAGGAGGATCCGTGGAGAAACTTTTGCTGCTTCTAGCCCTCTCCGGCAGTGCCTACATGATCGTAGGTGCGTTGTGGAAGGTGGTGAAGGCAGTCGCGAAAGTGGTGACTGCAGTATCGAGGCCGAGTTTGACGGCAAAGACTCATCAGTCAAAGCCACAGACCAGCCCGCAACCCCGTCCGCAACCCCGTCCGCAGCCCGAGGTTGATTGGTCGAAGTATGACATCCCGACGTTCATCCGGCGTGGCATTCCGATGCCGAAGCTGGAGCCGGTCAAGGTGAAATCAACCAAGACCCGCAAGCGTCGCAGCAAGGCGAAAGCGGCTGTGACGCAAGCTGAAAATGCACCGACCTTTGAGGTAGTAGCGTAAGTCAACCCCCTGCGGGGCACCCTCTGCCCCGCAGGAGGGCATGGTGTCTCCGAGAATCTAACTCGCTTCAAGGAGAACATAAAACATGGGGCTGAAGCTCTACTTCAATCCAAAGGCCTTGGAAGCGCTTGCCAAGGAGCTACGCAGGGCGTCATGGGGTGTTGGAGCGGCAGCCGCGGTTGGTGGTGTCAAGCTCGAAAACGCCTCGGTACTGGTGGCAGGCGGTCTCGGTTGGCTTGTTTTACAGGTCGCGGCCGTTGCTCTAGAATCAATTCGTGAGGAAAGGAGCGTCAAATGAGCCTTGCAATCGGATTGATTCTCTCGTTTGCCATTATCGCCTTCGGCGGTGCCGGTCTTGCCGCTTTTTTGATTTGGCTCCAGAAGCGCGATAGCAACACCAAACGGCAAGAAGGTAGTGGCCTAAGGCACGCCTGATCACGGACTCGCTGGTGTCGAAAGACCAGGAGAAGACCGTTACGCAGTAATTGCGCCAATCCGGGTTTAACCGGGCCTGGCGTCAAATTCATAACCCCAAGCGGGGCACCCTCTGCCCCGCAAGGGGCATGGTGCCCCTTTTTTTCATTACGAAAGGAGAAGCACCATGCTACAGACTCTCAAAAACATCAACCGAGACACTCCGGCAGAAGCCAAGCAAGGCTTTCCGGCGATGCTGGAGAAGTTCAAAGGGGAAATCGCGCGGGCGCTGCCCAAGCATATCAACCCGGATCGCATGGCTCGTATCGCCTTGACGGCATTCCGCATGACGCCGAAGCTGGGCGAATGCGATCCGCGCTCGGTCTTCGCGGCCGTCATCCAGTCCTCCCAACTCGGCCTGGAGGTCGGCTTGATGGGTGAGGCGCACTTAGTGCCTTTTGGGGATCAGTGTCAACTGATCCCGGGCTACACCGGCTTGATGAAGCTCGCTCGCCAGAGCGGTCTCGTGCAGGACATCTACGCCCACGAGGTGCGTGTGAACGACAAGTTCACGCTCAAGCTCGGCCTTGAGCGCGTTCTTGAGCACAAGCCGCTCACTGGGCCCGGCGGCTTCCCTGCTTCCGATGAGGAGCGGGGTGAGGTTGTCGGGTTTTACGCTGTTGCTGTGTTCAAGGATGGCTCCCGCACCTTCGTGGCGATGAGCCGCAAGGAGGTGGAGCGTATCCGCGACAACTCGCGCGGGTACCAGGCAGCCAAGCGGTTCAAGAAGGAGTCCGTTTGGGATTCCGACTTCGTGGCGATGGGTCTCAAGACTGTCATCCGGCGGCTGTGCAAGTTTTTGCCAAAGTCGCCTGAGCTGGCGACGGCGCTGGCGCTCGATGCCGTAGCCGAAAACGGCAAAGCCCAGAACCTTGATGTCAAGGAGGTGGTCGAGGGTACTTACGCTCCGATCATCGACGAAGACAACGGGGAAATCATTGAAGACAAGCAAGAGGCCAGTCCTGATGCGCAAGGTGAGAAGTCACCGGAGACTCAGATCTCTGGTTTGAAAGCCACTACAGTCAAACAGGACGACACACTAACCATCGTCATTGATCCACGTAAGCAGGGCAAACAGGCTAAGCCAAACGCTAAGCTTACGGCAGCGATCGAAACGATGGAG
Organism: Sulfuricystis multivorans; assembly: GCF_003966565.1. NCBI lineage: Bacteria > Pseudomonadati > Pseudomonadota > Betaproteobacteria > Nitrosomonadales > Sterolibacteriaceae > Sulfuricystis > Sulfuricystis multivorans. Next base: position 71,169 of record NZ_AP018720.1, read on the forward strand.
AAGGCGACCACGAACGAAGCCCTGGACGAAATTTATATCCGTCTTGAGGCCGACTTCGAGGGAACCGACCTGGAGGCTCTGATGCGCGAATATCGTCGCATCAAGGCCGACATCGGTAGCCTGATCTAAGCAATACCCCCGCGCTTCGGCGCGGGGCTTTCCCAAACGCATCGTGAGGTGCGTTTCGGAAAGCGGAATTGTTCTCTCTGGCTATGCCAAAGAGACATGAAGGTAGCTGGCCTTCTGAAACAAACAGCATCATGGCGGCATCCGGGAAACCGGTTGCCAATGCACAACCCCGCCGGGGACGTTCGTTCCCGGTGTGGGAAGAGGCGTCTTCGGCTCTTTCTTTGGAGGCGAAGATGTTTTTTGAACAAAAGGTCGATATGCGCTCCAAACGGGCCATGGTCGATTTCCTGGCGAGTCACTTCCGTTACCACACGATGAACTCGTGGAACAAAGGAACCAGCTACGCCAACTGCATCAAGGTGCATCGGCTCGGACTGTCGCGCGATCAGAATTCTCGTGTTTGGGACATCCTGGACACGGATTACTGGGACGAGATCCGATATCCGATCGACAATTTCACCGAGGAAACCGGTGGGAACTACACGATCGGCACCAATGGGCGTTCCGGCGGCTATCTGGTTCTCTATCGCGGGGAGTATTACGACCCGGGATACAAGAGCCGGTGCCGCTCCTGCGGCCAGATGAACTACCAACCCGTCACCGGCGAAGTAGGTCAGTGCGGCCGTTGCGGCAAGATGGAGCGCGTCAACTTGGCGCATCCGCTTCGTTTGCATCGTAGCCGTGCAAGCGGGATCGACGACGATCTCACCAGGGACGATCTGATGGATCTCTCTGTTTCCGATCTACGCGACAAGGTCGATCTGGTCTGCCGGTTCGACCGTGCATGCGATGAGATCAGGGAGTCCTTCATTGATCTCATCGACAACTGCAAGGTTGTCGAGGAGACAGTGATGGTACCCACGACCGTCCGTCGCATCGCCTGCGCTTCTGCGTAGGCTATTCTCAACCCCGGCGGGAAACGCCATGTCTCCCGCCAGGGGGCATGGTGTGACCGCCTTTGTGAAAAAAGGAGAATCACCATGCTAAACAAAGCCATGATCATTGGTTTTCTGGGCGCAGACCCAGAAGTTCGGTACACCGCCGACGGCCATGCCATCACCACCATCAGTGTGGCCACCACCGATGTGTGGAATGACAACGGGATCAAGCAGGAACGCACCGAGTGGCACCGTGTGGTGCTCTTCGGGAAGCTTGCCGAGATCGCCGGCCAGTATCTCAAGAAAGGATCGCAGGTCTATGTCGAAGGCCGTCTGCGCACCCGCAAATGGCAGGACAAGGATGGCGAGACACGCTACTACACAGAGATCATCGCCGAGAGCATGAAAATGCTCCCGAGTGGTGGCGGCAAGGCCAAGGAAGCGCCGGATGCGTCCAAGCAGACGCAGAAGGGGCAATCCAAGCCGAGCTATGACGATGGGCCGTTCTGATGGGGCGTGCAATGGAAATCATTACCGTCACCCTGCCGGCCCAGTGGGCGCCGGCGCTCATCAACGGCGATTGGAGCGGCCTGGAGTACTACTACCCGGACGAAGCTGCCAAGGCGAAAGCCTGGCAGATGGAATCCGGGTTGTCCGTGCTCTCGTGCGGTGAAGAGCCGTTCGTACATAGATTCGAGGGTCTGCTGACGGAGTGCTTGGAATACCAATGCACACCGGTTGGGAGGAAGCCATGAGCGATTGCTTTCCTCCGAGCCCAGCAGACTTCGAGGCGGCACTCAAGCGTGTCGAAGCTGGCCTTGCGACGATAGAGGACGCTACCCTCATCAGGCAGTACGTGGCCGACATGGAGGAAGGCATGAACTACCTCTGTGATCGGCTTCGCGAGACCCGCGAAATGCTGTTGCATGAGATTGAATCCAGCAATCGCTTGCAGCGGGCGCTGGATGAAGCGCTCAACTCTGGTTCAGGGGCTTACATCCCCTGAACCAGACCAACCCCGGCCGGGGAGATTCTCCCCGGTTTGGGGAAGCTCTTCGGCTGGTTTTCTTCAATACCCCAGACCGGGGCATCTCCAAGTGCCTCCTTCTGGGGGTTCTTCGGGATGCCCCGACTGGGGGCTTTTCAGAGGAGAACCTTATGAAAGCCGAAGAAGTAAGATCGTTGGCTCAAGGCCAGTGGGGAGAAATCCTCGCAAGCCTTGCGCCGCAGTTGGTTCCAGCGCTGGAACGCAAAGGACGCCACGTGCCTTGTCCGGTACACGGTGGCCGAGATGGCTACCGTGTATTCAAGGATGTGGACGCGACCGGCGGCTCCGTCTGCAATACCTGCGGGGTGTTTGCAGACGGCTTCGCCACGCTCATGTGGGCGAACGGTTGGGATTTCTCGACTGCGCTCAAGGCTGTGGCCGACTGCTTGCGTGTGGGAGTTCGCACGGCGAGACCCGCGCGTAAAGCGGCGAAGCCAGAGCCACAGAGGGGCGAGGACGACGATAAACTTCGTCAATCGCTCAATAGGGTCTGGAACGAGTCGGTCCCGATCTCAGATCGGGATGCCGAGCCCGCCAGGCTTTATTTGGCGCGGCGTGGCATCTCGATCCGTCCGCCAGACGCACTTCGATTCCATCCTTCATTGTCGTACTACGACGGCGACAAGAGGATCGGCGAATACCCGGCAATCATCGCAATGGTGACCGGCGCGCATGGGAATCCGGTGACGATTCACCGGACTTACCTCACGCCAGACGGGAAGAAAGCCCCTGTCGAGTCACCCAAGAAGCTGATGAGCTACCCGAAGGATCGAAAGATCATTGGTGGAGCGATTCGGCTGGTTGACCCGGGCACCGTGCTCGCTGTCGCCGAAGGGTTGGAAACGGCCCTGGCGGTCATGGAGGGAACGGGACTTCCAGTGTGGTGTGCGGTCAACGCACTCCTGCTGGAGAACTTTACTCCCCCGGCCGGGGTGAACCGGGTCATCGTTTTCGCTGACAAGGATCGACCGACCGAACAACACCCGAAGGGACATGGGCAAGAAGCCGCAAAGCAGCTCGTCCAGCGTCTCTGGGAGATGGGGATCAAGGCATCGGCCATCGTTCCCGCAGGGGAGATTCCGCCAGGCCAGAAGTCTCTGGACTGGTTGGACATCCTGGTTCGGGATGGAAGGGCCGGATTCCCGAACCTGATGTCGGTCGAGCGGGCCGCACGCCGGGTCGCATGAAGGAGGTGAGCTATGTACGGGATCATCGACTTCACTCGGATCGACACCGAAAAAGGAGCGCCTTCGGCGTTTGCGCCGCCAATGGGCTTTGATGGAAACTACCGCGAGATCATGCGCTACCGCTGGCAGCATGATCCAGGCGTTAGGCAGCATGTGGCGGTAGTTGGCCGCCTCCTCGCCAGAGGAGAGCGGGTGCACTTCCGTGGGCCCTTCGCTGATGAGGCAAGGCGAATCGCAGAGGCCGTATGGAAAGGAGGTCGCCATGATCACATGGCCTGATCTCAAGTTTCCGCCGATCAATCTCTGGACTGCGCCGCGATTGGCGGTTCAGCCAGAGAGCATCAAAAAAGCGCCAACACCCAAGCCGGCAACATGCCGGACAAGGGTGAGTCCTTTGGGCACCATCAGGAAACTGATGGAGGCGCGTTAGCACCCCCCCGCCGAAAGGCGGGGTTTTTCCCAGCACATCGGACGGTGTGCTGAGAAAAGCCAAGTTTCTTCCTGTCGTGATATTCCGATGGGCGGATGGTCCTAGCTGGGGACTTGAAACAAACAGCCTTTAACTGCCCTGGCCGTGAAGCCGGCAGGGCTTTTCTAACCCCTGTGGGGATGCGATCCCCACGGGGGATACTGCGTCTCCACGGCCGATGCCGGACGGTATCCGGTTTGGAGATGACAATGGAATTGAAGGGCGGTGAAGTTGTGCTAGCTCCGTTTCGGTATGCCGAGACGGAGGACAAAAAACTCAGGCCTGCATTGGTCTGGGAAGTGACACCAGTGGCTGTTTTGCTGGTTTACATTTCAAGCCAGCACGTATGCCACGATGGTGGATATCAAACTGAAGTTGGCCTCGACCATCACGAGGCGAAAGCGATCGGCTTGATTAAGTCAAGCCGCATCGACTTCGGGAAGACGGATGTCTGTCTTCCCGGAGACGTAAGGAAGCTTTTGGGGCACATCCAAAAGCTTCCCAGAAGAAAACTCTGGGAGTGCAAGGAGGCGGCCAAAAAGGCCGGGCTGCTCCGGTTCTAGTCCGGCGAGTGCTTGGCTATTGCCACCTGAGTTTCCCATTCCTCGGGCGACAGTTTTTCGTTGTCCCTGAGAAACTTCGCCTTTAGGCGACGCTTTTCGGCTGGATCGGTGGTATCCCTAACCTGACGTTGCTGCTCTTCCGTGAGGAAAAGAAACGTCAGGCCTCCGTCCAGCCCGTCGTCGTCCTCGTGCGGCAGCGGAACGCCCTTGGCGATCCGTTCTCGCACGCGCTCGATGAAGGCCGGATCGTGGTTGAGGTAGGTGACACCGCCGACCTTGACGCCGTGGCGCTTGAATTCGAGCTCTTCGCGCATGTCTTCGTGCTCGGCCAGGTATTCCCATGCCTGGTTGATCGCGAAGGCAACCGCCTTGTTCTGACTGACGCCGAGAAACTCGGCGATGTCTTTCAGACGTTGGTGGGTGGTCTCGAACTTCGAGACCTGATCGGAGAAGCGGACGACGAGAGACATGCTGAACCCTCCTTGATGTAGTATCACCATGATACTACAAAACAAGGAAAAGTCAACCCCAGCCGGGGAGAGACACCCCGGTCGGGGCTCTCCTTTGCGCTGGGGGTTCGTTCAACGCCCCTCGACAGGGCCTTCCATAGCGCCTGGTCGCGGGCGTTACGGCAGGCCCTGTCATGGGTATCTGTCAACCAACGCGAAGGAGAATGCTATGAAAATGGAAACGTTCAGCAGCGCGGGCTTCGCGCTGCAACCGGTCTCCTATGAGACCCTCATGCAGAAGTATGGGCGCGGCGAGGCATCGCCAGAACAAATCCTGGACCGCGTGGCGAGAGGGCTTGCCCGCAATGAAGCGGACCAGGAGAAGTGGGCGGCAGTCTTTCGGGATGCGCTGCAGTACTGCATCCTGGGCGGCCGGATCAATGCCAGCGCCGGAGTGGACCACGTGCAGACCACGTGGATCAACTGCTTCGTCCAACCACTTGCAGACTCGGTTTACGAGCCGGTCGATGGCGTGCCGGGCATTATGGAGGCGGCGCGGCAGGCGGCGCAGACGATGCGACTGGGTGGCGGAGTCGGCTACGACTTCAGCCCCATCCGGCCCAAAGGGGCATGGATCAAAAAAACCAAGTCCCTTGCCTCCGGCCCGATCAGCTACATGGAGATTTTCAACTCCATGTGCTCGACGGTGATCTCGGCCGGGGCGCGGCGTGGCGCCCAGATGGGCATCCTGCGCTGCGATCACCCGGACATCGAGGAGTTCATCGTCGCTAAGCGCGTCGATGATCCGAACATGCCTTGGGATCGTCGCCCGTTCCGTAACTTCAACCTCTCGGTTGGGGTGACGGATGCGCTGATGCGCGCCGTAGAGGCCGATGGCGAGTTCGAGCTTGTCCATATAGCCGAGCCGGGGCCAGACATCAAGGCGCAAGGCGCGTATCAGCGCGAAGACGGGAAGTGGGTGTACCGCAAGGTGCGCGCCCGAGACCTGTACGACAAGATCATCAGGGCTACATACGACCGCGCGGAGCCTGGGGTGGTGTTCCTGGATCGCATCAACCAGGAAAACAACCTTCGCTACGCTGAAACCATTGCAGCCACCAATCCGTGTGGGGAGCAGCCTCTGCCTCCCTATGGTTGCTGCGATCTGGGGCACGTGAATCTGACCAAGCTCGTGCGTGAGCCTTTCACGTCGAAGGCCTGGTTAGATTTCGACAAGCTCGAAGAAGTGGTTCCGGTACTTGTCCGCATGCTGGACAACGTGCTCGATCTCACGCCTTGGCCGCTGCCGGAGCAGCAACGCGAGGCGCAAGCCAAGCGTCGCATCGGCGTCGGCGTCACCGGTCTCGGTGACGCGCTCATCATGCTGGGCTTGAAATACAGTTCTGCGCATGGGCGCGAGTTCGCTAGGCAAGTCATGGAGCGCATCCGTGATGCAGCTTACGACGCTTCCATTGCGCTGGCGCAAGAACGTGGCCCATTCCCTCTGTTCGACGCCGATAAGTACCTGGAGGACGGCACTTTTGCGAGCCGTTTGCCTGATAGCATCAAAGACGCGATCAGGAAGCACGGCATCCGCAACAGCCACCTTCTGAGCCTAGCCCCAACCGGCACGGGGTCGCTGACCTTCGGCAATAACTGCTCAAGCGGTTGCGAGCCTGTCTTCGACTTCGTGCAAAAGCGCCGCATCCGTCAAGCAGACGGATCGTGGCGTGCAGTGGAATTGGTGGACTATGCCTACCTCGTCTATCGCGAGATGGGCGGGGATACGGACAATCTGCCGGACTACTTCGAATCGGTGGCAACCCTCAAGGTAGCCGACCACGTGGAGATGCTGAAGGCCCTTGCGCCTTACGTCGATGCTGCCATCAGCAAGACAGTAAATGTCCCCGCTGACTACAGCTTCGAAGACTTCAAAGGCATCTACATGGAAGCGTGGCGGGCTGGCCTGAAAGGGATCACCACCTATCGGCCAAACGATGAGATCGGCGCCGTGCTGATTTCGTCGTCGGATGCCAAAAAACAAGCGGAAGACCTGGACGAGTCTGATCCTGATAGGCGTCTCAAGCTTATGAGCGTGCCGGAAACGGTGCTCAAGAGCATGCGCTGGCTGGATAGACCGCACATGGCGGATGGCAACCCGTCCCACACCTACATGGTCGAGTCGCCGGAAGGTGATTTCGCCGTGCAGATCGGGCACTTCGTCAATGGCGACGTGCACCCGTTCGAGGTATGGGTCAATGGTTCCGAATGCCCGCGCGGGCTTGGGGCCATTGCGAAGACGCTTTCGGCGGACATGCGGTCTTACGATCGCGGCTGGCTGAAGCTCAAGCTCGAAGCCTTGCAGAAATGCAAGGGCGAGCCCTTCGAAATGCCCATGCCACCGGATGGGGCGACAAAAATCATGCCTGGCGCGGTTGCCGCGCTGACGTGGTTGGTGGCCTACCACTGTGCCAAGATTGGCTGGTTCGACAAGGATGGAGACAACACTCTCACGTCGGCCATGATGTTCCGCAAGGAACCAAAAACGGGCACGGGTGGCACGCTGTCCTGGACGGTGGATGTCAAGAACCCGGCAACGGGGGATGACTTCGTGCTGTTCGTCAAGGAACTGGAGATGCCTGATGGCACCCGCCGGCCGTACTCGGTCTGGCTTGCCGGAGAGTATCCCAAGACCTTCGACGGACTGTGCAAGCTGCTGTCCATCGACATGCGCATCGTCGATCCGGCGTGGATCGGGATGAAGCTGCGGAAACTGCTGACCTACAAGGAACCCCAAGGGGATTTCCTCGCCAAGGTTCCGGGCAGCGAGAAGCAGCAGAGCTTCCCGTCCACGGTCGCGTACATCGCGCGACTGCTGCTGCATCGGTATGCGCAACTCGGTATCCTCGACGAGGAAGGTCGGGTGAGCGGAAGCGTGGAACCGGCATTCGCCAGCGAAGCGCCGAAGCGCGGTGCGGCAGGCCGCGAGTGCCCTGAGTGCGGCGTCAAAGCCGTGATCAAGTACAACGGCTGTGACAAATGCACGAACTGTGGGTATACTGGCTCGTGCGGGTAATCCGCATTCCCCTGCGCCGCAAGGCGCGGGGGATTTTCAAAGGGACGCGAGGCGTTCCTTCGAAAATCCTCTGCCGTCTGTAATGGACACGCAGGGATAGCGGTAGCTGGCCGCTCAAAACAAGCAGCATCAAGGCGGCGTTCGGACAACCGGGCGCCATTCAAAAACCACGCCGGGGCACAGTTCCCGGTTTCAACCCCAAGCGGGACACCCTCTGTCCCGCAAGGGGCATGGTATCTCCGCGAAGAAGAAAGGAGATCCATGAGAAAAGTAAAGATTCTTGGAGAGTTCGTTGGCCATCTCGCTGTTGGCGCAGCAATGTTTGCGGCGCTTTTGCTCTTCGGTGGATTCATCAGCATGCTGGTGCACTGGGTTGAGCCTGTAGTTGGTGATGCCCAGTTTATCTTCTTGATGAAGGTTGTCGAGAAGATTATCCTGTATGCGGATGTTGGATTCGTCGTGTGGTGGGCGATCTACTCCACCTACAAGGCGATCAAGGAGATGGCCGATGAGTGATTTCTTGCAAGGATTTATTAAGGGAGCCAAAGAAACGCCGCGAGGCTACTTCGCTCCCATTGTCGCCATTTGGCGGCTACTTGTCTGCGTTACGGACTCGCTAGTGTCGAAAGACCAGAAGAAGACCGTTACGCAGTAATTGCGCCAATCCTGGTTTAACCGGGCCTGGCGTCAAATTTTCAACCCCAAGCGGGGCACCCTCTGCCCCGCAAGGGACATGGTGCCCCCTTTTTTCATTCGGAGGCATCATGAGCAACAACACTACCCGCCCCGACTGGGGCAAACTGTTTGCTTCCCTGCTCACCGAGCCGGGCAAGCTGGGCGAGCATTACCGCCTTTTCCATCGCTACAGCCTGGGCAACCAGGCCATGGCGGTGTTTGAGATGACGATTCGGGGAATTCCAATCGGCCCCATCTCAAGTTTCAACGGATGGAAAAGGTTGGGGCGCAGGGTAAAGAAGGGCGAGAAAGCCATCGCCCTTTGGATGCCCGTCGTCAAGAAGGATGCTATCCGGAAGGATGACGGAACCGATGAAGAGGTGACCAAGCGGTTCTTCATCATGAAGAACAACTGGTTCGCCCTCGCCCAGACCGAGCCGATCGATCCGGAAAACCCCGGCACTGTTCCTATCCCGGAAACTCCCACATGGGATCGGGAGCTTGCCCTGAAAAACCTCGGGATCACCGAGGTGCCGTTCACGGAAGTGGATGGCAATCGTCAGGGCTTTGCTCGTCCGGACAGGGCCGAGATCGCCATCAACCCGCTGGCGGCCATGCCGTGGAAGACCACCTTCCACGAAATGGCACACTGTCTGCTGCATAGCAAGCAGGCGGATGTGGCATTCGTTGATGGCGGCCATATCAACCGGTCGATCGAGGAGGCCGAAGCGGAAGCAGTGGCGTTCCTCTGCTGCGCAACCCTGGGATTGCCCGGTCTCGAAGAAGCCCGCGGCTACGTCCAGGACTGGCTGGGCTCGCCGGCGCAAGCCGAAGAGTTCGCCAAGAAGAGCGTGGCACGGGTGTTTGCTGCGGCCGACAAGATCCTCAAGGCCGGCAGCAAGGCTGGCGAGGGGGTGGATCATGAATGAATTCGTGATCCGCCCCCGGAAAGGGCTTGAGGTCGTCGAACCAGCAACCGAAGTAGATGCCCAATACTGGAGTATCTACGAGGTAGAGGACGACGGCACGGAGACCTGGATCGCTGATTGCGTCTCGCGCGAAGTCGCAGAGCGGTTTACCAGCAAAGGCTACGCACTCATTGAAGTGCGCGGCGGCGTTGCCGAGGTAACGGGAACCAAGGGCAAGGTCGAAGTTGCCGTCGTCGATTGGGACAACGTCAACGCCGGCGACGAAATCAACCCCGAACTCCTGGAGCACCCGGTATTCGGTCCATGGCTCGACGCCGATAGGTCGTGAGGAGGGGAGAAAATGATCTCTCGAATCCGAACGGCCTACTACGGCATCGACCACGCCGGACGCGCCACGGTGATGGTGTCCAACGAATACCACGACACCGATCGCCCAGGGTGGATTCAATCCACGACCCAGCGCTTCATCAGCGCAAGGGACATAGATCAGGCGCGAGCAATCGCGTCCTGTCTCAAGACGAGCGGCAAGGTCGATTTGATCAAGCCGCTCTAACTCAACCCCGACCGGGGCCGCCCCGGTCGGGGCGGTCTCGGCTTTTTTCAAGAAAGGAGAAGCCGTGAGTTATTTGGACGAAACACTGCCCTGGCGCATCGTTGAGCCGGGCAAAACCGCCGAGGGCCGGGACACCCACGATGAGGACGGAAACCTTGTGATCTTCCCTTACCGGGGCCGTCACATCGTGACCAACGGCCTTGTTCCTGTGTGCGAGTTCGTGTACGACCAGGAAGATGCCAGACGGATCGTCGCCTGCGTAAACGCCTGCAAGGGCATCCCGACAGAGGCGCTTGAGTGCCAGGCCAAGAAGGACCTGACAGCCAAGCTGATCGAGCAGCACCAAGCTCTGCTCGCCGCCCTGGAGGGGTGCGTTGAACAGATCGAGCAGATGCGCGGGATGTTCGACGACAGCGACAGCGCCATTCAGGCCGCCCTGGAGAACGCTCAAAAGGCGATCGACATGGCAACAGGAGGTGCAACATGAGCACGCGCAAATTGCTGTTCTCCACATTGGAGCGCGATGGTCTGCTCTATGTCATCCCGGCGCCGGGCGCTGGAGGCCGATACTGTCAGTTCAAATGGATTGACCGTTGTTGGCATTTTCTGTTGAGAATGAGGAGACTGCTATGGGCAGCATCCTGATTCCGGCGGAAAAATGGGTGGCTATAGCAGCGTCCAATTCATGCCATCTAGCAGTTGAACACAAAGGCAATAAGCCTTTGCCTGTTCGGATTGCCAGCTATGAAGGGTTTCTCTATACGTCCTTTTCTGTGTCTTATGGGCCGTATGGGGATGCCAAAAAACCCTGCATCGACGCCTATAGGCTCCTGCCCGAGTCGATGTATATCGGAGACACGACCACGGCATACCACGACGAAGCGGCGATTCAAGCTGGGCTTCGTGAACGCGGAGACCTAACTGGCCTGATCGTGTCAGTCGGCGGAGAGCGCATGGTGTGCGCCCAGAAGGTTCAGTTCTTGCTGGACCTGCCTTGCACGCGACCGCTGTCGCAAGACGAAGCCGCGGCCTACGACGAGCGACACCGCAAGATGGGCTGGCGTTCGCTGTGGTTCAATGGGAAGACGCCTGAATGGTGGTGGCTGCGCGGGCATCCTGTGGCCGTGTATCGTGCTCACAGAACGCTCGGCACGGACATGGCTGTGTTGCTCTGGAAAGCCCACGGCGAAATCCATGAGCTTGCAATAGACAGCGATGTTCTGTCGCCACCAGAAGAGCTGCGCACCGTACCTTCTGATGAAGGACAGTTGGCGCTCTTCTGATTTTCACTAGCCTGGAAGCGGTTGCCCATAGGGGCGGCCGCTTCCGGCATTTCTATGTGCAACCGAATGTATTTTTGGTATGCTTTCCTAGACGCGCTGGCAAGCGTGCCGAGGAAAGCAGAATTCAGGTCGATGGATAAACCATTGGCTCGATCCTCCTAGCTGGGGAGGCGAAAGAAACAGCATCAAGGCGATCAGGAAAATCTTGGTCGCGTCAATTTTCCCCACCGGGGCATCATGTCCCGGTCAGGGGCGTGGTGCCCCTTTTTTATTCAAGGAGGCACCATGAATCAGTCCAATGTTGACCTGCTGGCGACGCTGGTGGGTCGGGAAACAGCCAAAGCGCTGGCGGCCAAACCGCTCTCCGAGTTGTTCGGCTTTTCGAAGCCGAGGCAGATGCAGTTGTGCGAGGAGTCTGCGGCTTACACCGTCCATCCGGCTCTCGCTGCAGCGAAGGAGCTTTTCGTTCGCTGTATCCGGGAACGCATGGAGGGTGAAGACCTTTGCTTTTCTTCTCCGGAAACCGTCAAGACGTTTCTGTGCTCAAAAATCGGGCATCTGGAACATGAGTCGTTCTGGTGCCTGTGGCTCGATGCCCAGAACCGTCTCATCGACGCCGGCGAGCTCTTTCGCGGCACGGTGACCCAAACCAGTGTCTATCCACGGGAGGTCGTGAAGAAGGCTCTTGCCGTCAATGCCGCGGCAGCGATCTTCTCTCACAATCATCCGTCCGGATCACCGGAGCCCTCGCGGGCCGACGAGATGCTGACCAGTACCCTCAAGTCTGCCCTTGGTTTGGTGGATGTCAAGGTGCTGGACCATTTCGTCGTCGCCGGGAATCAGGCCATGTCGTTCGCTGCGAGAGGGCTGCTGTAATGGGCGCGTTCAAACCCTTCCGGCAGGAATTGATCCTGATCGTGGATCTCGATGAGCGGGGCTGGTTCAAGGCCCACGTCGAGAACCGGAACGGCAAGACGGTCTTTGAGTTCTCGAACGAGGACGAGGAGACCGGATGGCCGAGCGACGATGGGCTGTGGCTCATCGAAGACGGTTTCATGCGGCACGGGCGTGACGCTGATGGGCTGCTGGATTACCTGCAGTCTGTCGGTATCGCGGCACCAAATGCCGTCTTGAGAGTAGAGGGGTAATCCTCATAACCATCATGACCCCGCCGAAAGGCGGATCCCCCAACCGGGGCCACTATCCCCGGTTGGGGATGGCGGTCCCTTTCTTTTGAAAGGAGATCCACATGGCATATATTGCAGCCATCAAAATCCTCGTAGACGAAGCCAACGAGGCTAACGTTTACGACGGGATCAACGAAATGCTCCGTTCGGCCCAGTATGGCGGGCCGAATGGGGAGGACCGGGGCTGGATCGTTGACTGGAAATTCGAGTCGGTCGATCCCGCCAACGAATCAGTGAACGCTTCCATCGCCAGAGGCAGCTACAAAGAGGGCGATGCTTTTGACGACCGGATGATCCACAAGGATATTCCGGTCAAGGCATTCAACCCGTTTAGGCTAGTCATCGAGGCTTATACGGTCGGCGGAATCGATGATCGCCCATCATGGGCCGAACTGACCGTGACGGAAGACTTCCTCAACAAACTGCAACGGATGCGTGCAGTTTGCGAGGATGCTGGTCTCGACTCAGTTTCCGTCTCGCAAGCCCCAGACAAATGGGACCGCGAGGAAGAGCTGGGGATAGAGGGTGACACCCTCAAGGTATGGCCTGATCACTTCTGGTTCGAAGCTAACTCGGATATCGAGACCAGGATGATCGACATTGATTTCTTGATTCAAGTAGCCAAAAAGATCGCTATAGGGGATACCGAAAATCCTCTGCTGCCAGGATTCATGATCCGGAACGGGATCGTGTTCTATGGCGAAAGCGATTTAGAAGAATTGGTCTCTTCTTATGAAGAGGTCGAGTGTTCCGAATGCGGAGCAAGAACAAAAACAGTGATCGGTTGCCCAGATGGAGCCGAGATCTGCGGTTCTTGCTTTAACAACGGGGCGCATTAAGACACAACCTCCCGCTGGGAGCCATCCGGCGGGATGGCTCTTGGTGGATTTTCACTCTGAAAGGAGATCCACATGAAACTGAATGTAGTTCTTGGGCAAGACCTCTCGGCATATGCCGAGATCGAAATCGAAGCCCCTAAGGGTTCCTCGGAAGAGGAGATCGTCAGAAGAGTCCGCGCATTCACCGAAAGCGCGGACTTTGAGGAAGCGGTGTTCGACGAGGACTGGTCGTCGACATGCGCACTACGGATCGTTTCCGTAAAAAACGGCAACGACTACATCCTGGAGGATGTGGCGCTTGAGCCGTCGCCTTATGACGGCGGTCAGGGGTTCATGGGCTGGCTACGCGGAAACACCACATTCAAATCCGCGATCAATGGAGCGGTGAAGGCAGCGTGGATTGAGCGGGAAGCGTCAGTAGACGTATATCGCGGGACGTTCACGCTTCCCAGCGGCGAGATCATCCAGGTCGAGTTCGAATGCCGTAAGGGCGCCACGCGCGAAGAGAAGGATTTGGCCTTCCTCGAAGCGCTAGCCCAGATCGGCTCTATCGACTATGTCGCGATTGGTGAGGTGCGCCATGGGTATGACCATACCGAGGCGAGCCTCAAACCGATGGATCCTCACCTGGATCCATAGAAAATAACACGGCGATCAGGCAACTGGTCGGTGTGTCATAAACCATCCCCCGCGCCTCAAGCGCGGGGCTTTCCAGAGCCGGTCTTTTTGTGGCCGGCTGCGGAAAGCCGGATTCTTCCTGGCAGGTAACTGACAGGAGATGGTCGTAGCTGGCGACCAGAAATAAGCAGCACTCAGCCAGTCATCGCGGGACGCCGTGATGACTTTCACCAACCGCCCCTGCGGGATGCTTTCGTCCCGTAAGGGGCGAGGTGTCTCCGGGGGCTTTTTTGTTTCCGGAGACATCATGAGACTTAAGCCTATCGCCGAGGCATGCCTTTGGCTGCCCGGCTTTGCACCCAATGAAGACCCGATCGAGATTCACGGGGCTATTGGGCAGCGGGAAGCTGAGATTATCCCGTTTCCTCAATTGACCAAGGCGCAAGCCGAGGTCAAAACCAGGGCCGTCTGGCCCAGCCTCGATGCTTCCACCTTTGCTGGTCTGTCCGGCGATGTGACGAAGTTCGAGAACAACATCGCCGCCATCGAACTCCTACGCAAACTGGAGTCAGAGGGACGGCAACCGACCGACGATGAGCGTGCCACTCTCAACCGCTACACCGGTTGGGGAGGTCTACCCCAGGCATTCAACCTGGAGCAAAAAGACGACGCATGGCGCGAGCGTGCCGAACGACTGAAAACGATGCTCTCGCCGGGCGAGCATGCACTCGCAGAAGCAAGCACGCCCAATGCCCACTACACGTCGCTGAAAGTCATCGAGGCGATGTGGGCGATGGTGGAGCGTCTTGGATTCAAAGGCGGGCGGGTTCTGGAGCCTGCTGCCGGTGTAGGCTACTTCGTCGGAGCCATGCCCGAACACCTTGCTTGCGAGAGCGTGGTGACGGCAGTGGAACTCGACGAGCTGTCGGCCAGGATCACCAAGGCCCTGTATGAGCCCTTCGGCGTCCAAGTGTTCAACATGGGCTTCGAAGCGGTACCGCTGCCGCCAGGGTATTTCGACCTGGCGATCAGCAACGTGCCATTCGGCAACTACAAGGTGGCCGAACTGCGCAATGTGCCCTATGCCGGCTTCTCTATCCACAACTACTTCTTCGCGAAAGCGCTGGAAGTGGTTCGACCGGGGGGGTTGGTGGTTTTCATCACGTCCAGCTTCACGCTGGACTCCTACGATGACCGGGTGCGTGCGTACCTGGCGTCTCAGGCCGATCTGGTGGCCGCGATCCGGCTGCCGAACACCGCGTTCAAGAAGATCGCAGGCTGCGAGGTCACGACCGACATCGTGATCTTGCAGAAGCCTCTGAATGACAAACCCACGAGGAGGAACAAGTGGCTGGAATCGGTGTATCTGGACGAGGCTTCGCCGATCTACGGCGGATTCAAGTCCTACTACAACCGCGACATGATCCGCTGTAACCAGTGGTTCGCCGAGAACCCGCAATGGGTGATCGGCAAGCTCAAGCTGACCGATAACGGCTACGGCAAGAGCACTGGCTGCGTGTTCGATGGCGATATTGCCGAAGAACTCGCGAAGCGGATCGAGATGCTGCCGCAAGGCATCTACACCTCGCGAGAGGAAGATGTCGAACGCGGCAACGTCGTTTCACTCTCCATTACCGAGCAGCATCGCCCAGGTTATCGGGTGATCGACGGCAAAGTGTATGAGATAGCAGGGTCGGAAGCGGTGCTCGTCAAAGCGCCGCAGAAGACTCTCGATCGCATCGCTGGGCTGTGCGAGGTTCGGGATGCTGCGCGCAAGCTCGTCAAGGCGCAAGCCGAGACGGAAGACGATGCGCTGCTGGATACCTATCGCTTGTCGCTCAACATGTCCTACGACATGTTCGTTGGCAAGCATGGGTTCATCCATGCCAAAGCCAATCGTCAGGCGTTCCGCTCCGACCCGGATCTGCCGCTACTGCTGTCGCTGGAGCGGTGGGACGAGGAAGCGGAAGTGGCGGAGAAGGCGGACATCTTCTACCATCGCACGGTGGGCGTGCCCAGGCGCGTCGAGAAGTGCGACATCCCGCAGGACGCGCTGATCGCATCCCTCGCGGAAAAGGGCGCGGTCGACGAGAACCGGATCGGCGAATTGCTCGGGAAGCCGGGCAATGAGGCCATGAAGGAACTCGAAGATCTGGGTGCCGTGTTCCTCGACCCGGAAACGGGCAAATGGGAGACGGCAGACGCCTACCTGTCCGGCAACGTCCGCCACAAGCTGACGGTTGCAAGGCTGGCGGGAGATCGATTCGCCGGTAACGTGAAGGCGCTGGAGGCAGTTATCCCGTCCGATCTAGCTCCGCACGAAATTTGTGCGCGAATCGGATCGACCTGGATTCCGACCCAGTATTACGAGCAGTTCCTTGACGAATTGCTTGCGTAACTCAAACCCCAGCGGGGGCTGTCACGCTCCCGCAAGGGGCGTGCTGTCTCCGCGTTTTTATGGAGGCATCATGAACAATCAGGTTTTTTTCAACGCTCAAGCCGGGGCCTGGCAAGTCGATCCAGACTACAGCACGCGGTGGTCCGTGGCGGCAACCCAGACTTACGGCACGGACCGGGTCAACGCCACCACGCTCTTCGAGCAGGCGTTGAACCAGACGGTCCCGACCGTCTATGACGAAGACCGCATCACGGGCAAGCGCGTCGTCAACCAAAAGGAGACGATCGCGGCTCGTGAGAAGCAGCAACTCCTCAAGGAGAAATTCCAGGAGTGGCTGTGGTCGGACGAGGAGCGGGCCGCAAAGCTTGTCAGGCTCTACAACGACCTGTTCAACAGCGTCGTTCCGCACCGGTACGACGGCTCGCATCTGGTGCTGCCCGGTTTTTCAAGGGTGTACCAGCTCTACGAGCATCAGAAGAACGCCATCTGGCGGATCGTTGCCGGCGGTAACAATACCTTGCTGGCCCATGTGGTCGGTGCGGGCAAGACGCTGGTAATGATCTGCGCCTGCATGGAGCTTCGGCGTCTTGGCAAGGCGACGAAGCCCATGATCGTGGTCCCGAACCACATGCTGGAACAGGTAAGTCGAGAATTTCTGACGGCTTATCCTGGCGCAAACATCCTAATGGCGTCGAAAGACGACCTTCAGGGTGACAAGCGCCGCCAGATGTGCGCAAGGATTGCAACGGGCGACTGGGACGCAGTGGTCATTACACATGCGTCGTTCGAGCGTCTGAAGATGAGTGATGAGTTCATGCGGCAATATGTCGAAGACGAAATCGATCTCATCGATGCCGCCATCCGCGCTGAAAAGCAGGACAAGAGCAACCGCATCGTCAAGGAACTGGCGCGCGCCAAGAAGAACTGGGAAGCCAAGCTTGCCAAACTCTCCGCGAAGAACAAGAAGGACGACCTTCTGAACTTCGAGGATCTGGGCGTGGATTGGCTTTTCGTGGATGAGGCGCACCTGTTCAAGAATCTCTACCGTCATACCAAGATGACGCGAGTCGCGGGGCTGCCCAACAGCAACTCCGAACGGGCATTCGACATGTTCGTCAAGACACGCTACATCATGGAAAAGCATGGAGGTAAAGCAGGGGTGGTCTTCGCCACCGGAACGCCGGTATCCAACAGCATGGCCGAAATGTGGGTCATGCAACGGTATCTGCAACCCAAGACGCTGGAGGGCTTCCAGGTGGAGATGTTCGACGCCTGGGCCGGCAACTTCGGCGAGTCGGTGACAGCGCTGGAACTGGCTCCGGACGGCAGTGGCTACCGGATGCAGACCCGCTTTGCACGTTTCGTCAACCTTCCCGAACTGATGTCCATGTTCGGAGAAGTGGCGGATATTCGCACGGCGGAAATGCTCGATCTTCCGGTGCCAAAAGCCAGGAAGGAAACGGTGACGGCCAAACCCACCGACGCACTCAAGGCATTCGTCCAGACCCTCGTGGAACGGGCGGAGAAGATCAGAAACGGCATGGTCAAGCCGTCCGAAGACAACATGCTGGCCGTGACCAACGACGGCCGCAAGGCGGCGTTGGATATGCGGCTCGTCGATCCCCTGGCCGGTGACTACGAAGGCAGCAAAGTCAATCTCTGCGCCCGCAAGGTGCACGAGGTCTGGCTTGAGACAACGGCAATCCGTGGCACGCAGATCGTGTTCTGCGATCTGTCGACGCCCAATGCCGATGGCCGGTTCAGCGTCTATCAAGACTTGCGTCACAAGCTTGTCGAGATGGGGGTTCCCGGCCATGAAATCGCCTTCGTGCATGACTACGAGAGCGACGCCGCCAAGGCGGAACTCTTCAAGGCCGTGCGTGATGGGCGTGTCCGCATCCTGCTGGGCAGCACCGGCAAAATGGGTGTTGGCACCAACGTCCAGACCAGGCTGGTGGCGCTCCATCATCTGGATGCCCCGTGGCGTCCGGCGGACGTGGAGCAGCGGGAAGGCCGCATCATTCGTCAGGGCAACCTGAACGAGGAAGTGCGAATCTACCGCTACGTCACCGAAGGCAGCTTCGATGCGTATATCTGGCAAACTCTGGAGACCAAGGCGCGATTCATCGCTCAGGTCATGCAGGGGGATACCGGTATGCGCAGCGCCGAGGACGTGGAGCTTGCGGCCCTGTCCTACGCAGAGGTCAAGGCTCTGGCGTCCGGCAACCCGCTGGTGCTGGAAAAGGCGGGTGTCGACACCGAACTTGCCAAGCTCTCGCTGCTTAAGTCCCAATGGGATCAGCAGCAATGGCGTAACAAGCAGGAGTTGGCTGTTCTGCCGGCCCGCATTGAACGGCTCAAGGATCGCATTGCAGCGATCAAAGCCGACATTGAAGCTCGCCGCGACGTATCAGGAAACCGATTCCTGATGGAAGTCGAAGGGCAGCAGTATACGGACCGCACGAAAGCCGGAAACGCGATCATGCTTGCTACGCATGGAGTCCGTTACGGCGAGCGTGTCATCGGCAGTATTGCTGGTTTCAGGGTCGTCGTTAGAACGACAGGTTTCGGCAAGAAGCTGGTGATGCTAGGCGGCGCCGAATACGAGGTCGACAAAGCCGAAACACCAATCGGCTATGTCAGGGTGCTAGAAAATGCGCTGAACCAAATGGAACAGGTGCTCGAAGAAGAACGTGAGTATCTGGCTCGGACGGAGAAGCGCATGGCAGACATCCAGGTCGAGATCGCAAAGCCTTTCGATAAGGCAGAGCGGTTGGCCTGGCTCCAGCAGCGCCAGCGTGAGATCGATGCAGTACTCGATCTTACAAAGGGTGATCTGGCAGCAGCCGAGGAAGCAGAAGCTTCCGAGGCCGCCTGACCGTTAAGCATTCCCCCTGCGCCGCGAGGCGCGGGGGCTTTTCTAAGCGCTTTCACGTCGAGAGCGCTTGGGAAAGCAGGTTTTCGATCAGTGGGCGATGCGAATCATGGATAGATAAAGACACGAAGGACCGAAAAGTCTGCGCGGGCGGGACGGAGGTAACAGCATGATCTTCGAATGGCGGTTCATTCGGGATGCTTCATGGGGAGAGTCGCGGGGCGGCAGACCTGCTGTGTGAAATGCGCCACTCCGAAACCAGCCAACTCGGCAGCCATGCGACCGAGCGTTGCTTCGTCGAGCTGCGGCGGCACGGTACAGCGGATTTCGTGTGGTACCCCAGAGGCGAGCAGCAGTTCGAGCGATTGACGGGCGGCGCAGCCGGCGGCGCAGCCGACGATCGGCGCATATTCGGCGAACGGCGCCTTGACGTCGAAGCCAACCCAGTCAAGCAGCGGCAGCGCGGCGGCCAGCCGCTCCGGATAGGCGCCGGCCGTGTGCAGCGCCGTGGCGAAGCCCAGCGCACGCACTTCGGTGAGCGCGGCCGGCAGATCGCGTTGCAGGAGCGGTTCGCCGCCGCTGAAGACCACGCCGTCGAGCAGGCCGCGCCGGCTGGCCAGCCAGCCGAACACGTCGGGCCAAGCTAAGGCTCCCGGACCGCGCGGTAGCAGGTGCGGGTTGTGGCAGTAGGTGCAGCGCCAGGGGCAGCCCTGGCAGAACACCACGGCGGCGAGCCGGCCGGGAAAGTCGATGGTGGTGAACGGCACCAGGCCGCCCACCGCCAGCGTTGGCTCAGGCACGCGCCGGCGCGCAGGGTTCGGCGAAATGGCGGCGCTCGTGGTGCTCGCTTTGCTTGCCGGGATTGAACTCGGACACCGGGCGGTGGTAGCCCATGACGCGCGTCCAGATTTCGCAGCGCTGGCGCTCGTGGTCCTGCAGGGGGGTGGTATGGGTGTTTTCGGACATGGCGTTTCCTTTCGTGGCGTGAGAAAAAATCAGTGGACGGCGGCCTTGCGGGCGAGGACTTCCGCGTCGCACTTCGGGCAGAACTCGTGCTCGCCTTCCAGATAGCCGTGTTTCGGGCAGATCGAGAAGGTCGGCGTGACGGTGATATAGGGCAGGCGAAAGCGCGTCAGCGCCGTGCGCACCAGTTGCCGGCAGGCTGCGGGTGAGGAGATGCGCTCGCGCATGTAGAGATGCAACACCGTGCCGCCGGTGTAGCGCGTCTGTAGTTCGTCCTGGCGGATCAGCGCCTCGAAGGGGTCGTCGGTGAAGCCGACCGGCAGCTGCGAGGAGTTGGTGTAGTAGGGCTTCTCCGGCGTGCCCGCCTGCAGGATGCCGGGCCAGCGCTTCCTGTCCTCCTTGGCGAAGCGGTAGGTGGTGCCCTCGGCCGGCGTCGCCTCCAGGTTGTAGAGGTTGCCGGTCTGTTCCTGGTAGTCGCGCATCTTCTCGCGCAGGCGGTCGAGCAGGCGCAGCGCCAGCGCGTGGCCCTCGGTATGCGTGATGTCGTGCGCGTCGCCGGTGAAGTTGCGCACCATCTCGTTGATGCCATTCACGCCGATGGTGGAGAAGTGGTTGCGCAGCGTGCCGAGGTAGCGTTTCGTATAGGGAAACAGCCCATCATCCATCAGGCGCTGGACCACCTTGCGCTTGATCTCCAGGCTGTCCTTCGCCATGTCGGCAAGGCGATCGAGGCGCGCCATCAGCGCCGCCTCGTCGCCGGCATGCAGGTAGCCGAGACGGGCACAGTTGATGGTCACGACGCCGATCGAGCCGGTCTGCTCGGCCGAGCCGAACAAGCCGTTACCGCGCTTCAGTAGCTCACGCAGGTCGAGCTGCAGGCGGCAGCACATCGAGCGGATCTGGTTCGGCTTCATGTCGGAGTTGATGAAGTTCTGGAAGTAGGGCAGACCGTATTTCGCGGTCATGGCGAACAGTCGCTCGGCGTTTTCCGATTCCCAGGGAAAATCCTCGGTGATGTTGTAGGTCGGGATCGGAAATGTGAATACGCGGCCGCGCCGGTCGCCGGCACTCATCACCTCGATGTAGGCGCGGTTAATGAGGTCCATCTCGACCTGCAGGTCGCCGTAGGCGAAGGGCATCTCGACGCCGCCGATGGTCGGGATCTGCTCGCGCAGGTCTTCCGGGCAGACCCAGTCGAAGGTCAGGTTGGTGAACGGCGTCTGCGTGCCCCAGCGCGAGGGCACGTTGAGGTTGTAGATGAACTCCTGCATACCCTGGCGCACGGCGTCGTAGTCGAGCTTGTCCTTGCGCACGAAAGGCGCGAGGTAGGTGTCGAAAGAGCTGAAAGCCTGCGCGCCGGCCCATTCGTTTTGCAAGGTACCAAGGAAGTTCACCATTTGGCCGAGCGCGCTGGAGAAGTGCCTGGGCGGATCGGCCTCGGGCTTGCCGGGCACGCCGTTGAAACCTTCGTGCAGCAGCTGGCGCAGCGACCAGCCGGCGCAGTAACCGGAGAGCATGTCGAGGTCGTGGATGTGCATGTCGGCGTCGCGGTGGGCCTGGCCGATCTCGGGCGGATAGACGTGGGAAAGCCAGTAGTTGGCCACCACCTTGCCGGAGACGTTGAGGATCAGGCCACCGAGCGAATACCCCTGGTTGGCGTTGGCCTGCACGCGCCAGTCGGCGCGACCGACGTATTCGTCGACGGCGGCGGCGACGTCCACCAGGGTCTTGCGGTCTTCGCGCAGGCGGCGGTGCTGGTCGCGGTAGGCGACGTAGGCGCGGAAGGTGCCGAGGTGGTTGGCGTCCACCAGCGTCTGCTCGACGATGTCCTGTATTTGTTCCACGGTCGGCGCCGTGCCGCCGTGGCGGTGGCGCAGCACCTTGAGCACCCGCGCGGTCAGCAAGTGCGCTTCATTCTCGTCGTACTCGCCGCTGGCCGCGCCGGCGCGTATCAACGCCGAGGCGATGCGCGCAGCATCGAAGGGTTCGTCGCGGCCGTTGCGCTTGACGATGCGTATGGGGAGACCGCTGGTTTGGAAAATCAATGTCGATGCTGCGGAGACAGTATTGCAGACGTCAAAGTTGCCGGACGTATGCGCGGCGCCCCCTCGCCGCTGCGGCGAACCATCTGGGGGGGCGGCCAGATTCAGGTCGATGTGGGAACGTTCCATGCGTGCTCTCCTCGAATTGTGGCAACCGGACAGGACGAGGAGACGCGACTGGCGTGAGCCGGTCGCGCAGAAACGCGCAAGGAGGAAAAAACCAACGCAAACATCATCGACCTCGTGCCAGGGACACCCCGCCCAACAACAACGAACCACCGATGTCGCGGCAGGTCTCCTGGCTCTCGGGTCGTCATCTCGCGCCCGCCTTCCCGGAAAAGTTCCAGTGGCATGGGTTGGCGCCAGACTCGCCGATCACAGTTGCGGGGGCAGCCCCGGATTTCGAATCCAAGATTCGTCACCGGATTCCCTCTTCGCGCCTCACCCCTTGCGGGGGGGGCGACCGCGACGCTTGCGTCGTCCGATCATGGACGACGCGGGGGAGTCTACTTTTGTGAATGTCGTACTGTCAAGTGGAACCTACTAGATATAGTGCGAGTAACGACTGAGGGCACTATATGTAGTGGCATGATGAGTTGGCCGGTTGGCGGGGACCGGATTACCCCTTGGCTAGCCAGCGCGCCTCGAAACCGTCGGCCGGCTCTGGCCTGCCGAAATGGAAGCCTTGCGCCAGGGAGCATCCCATGGCCAACAGGGCCGACGCCTGATCGGCATGCTCGACGCCTTCGGCCAGGGTTTCCATGTCCATGCTGGAACCCATCGCGATGACGGTGCCGACGATGGTGCGATCATTGCGGTCGCTGAGCATGTCGCGCACGAAGGAAATGTCGATCTTCAACCTCTTCACCGGGAACCGCTTGAGATAGGTCAGCGAGGAATAGCCGGTACCGAAGTCGTCGATGGAGAGTGCGAATCCGGCGGCTGCCAGGGCATGGGTGATCTCGACGGCTCTGTCCGGGTCGCGCATCATGCCGGATTCCGTCAGCTCGAGCTCGACAAGAGCGGGGCGAGTCTTGTTTTCCCGGGCAATCCGTATGGCAGCGTCAACGAAGCCGTCGTCCTCGAATTGTCGGGCCGAGACATTGACCGCTACCCGGAAGGACGCGGGACAACCGCGAGCCTCCCACTGCCGCACTTGCCGGCATGCCGTGGCGAGCGCCCATTCGCCCAAGGGAACGATCAGGCCGCGTTCTTCGGCGATGGGGATGAAATCGGCGGGACTGACGGCACCCCATTCGGAATCCGTCCACCGCGCCAGGGCTTCTGCGCCAATCAGGCTTCTGCTCATCAGATTCACCTGCGGCTGGTAATGGAGTTGCAGCCGTCCGGCGAAAAGCGCCTTTTCCAGTCGCTGTGCGATCGCGAGGCGGCGCGCCAGTTCCTCGCCCATCTCGGCCCGATAGAAGCGGTAGCCACCCCCTCCGCCGCCCTTGGCGCGATACATGGCGATATCGGCGGCTTTCAGTAGTTCTTCGCTGGACTTACCGTCTTCCGGGAAAATCGCGATGCCGATGCTCGCGGAGATACCGAATTCCTGACGGCCGGCGTTGATCGGATGCGCCAGTGCCTGGGCGACCCGTTCTGCGATCCGGACGGCGGCCTTACCCGAGTCTGAGGCGATAACGACGAACTCGTCGCCCGACAACCGCGCCAGCGTTTCCTCCTCGCGCAAGGCATCGCGGAAACGTCTTGCCACCTCGACGAGGACGCGGTCGCCCGCGTCGTGTCCTAGCGTGTCATTGATATCCTTGAAGCGATCAAGATCGAGGAAGAGCACGGCGAGTCGTTGACCGCGCCGTTCGGCGGCAGCCAGCTCATGATGCAGCCTGTCCATGAAGAGCGCGCGATTGGGCAAGCCGGTCAGCGGATCGTAGAACGCCAGATACTCGATCCGCGTCTCGGCCGCCTTGCGGTCGGTGATGTCCTGCACCGTCCCCACCGCCTTGATCGGTCGTCGTTCGTCGTCGAATTCGATCTGCGCGCGCTCCTCCACCCAGCGCGTCTCGCCGGCCGCGAGGATGCGGTGCTGAAGGTGATAGGGTGCGCCCGCGAGCGCCGCCTGCCAGGCCGCATCCACCATCTCCCGATCCTCCGGGTGGACGCAGGCAAGAAAGACCGCATAACTGACGGATGTATTCCTGTCGATGCCGAAGATGCGGAAGACCTCCGGCGACCACGTCAAGTCGCCACCGACGAGATCAAGCCGCCAACTGCCGATGCGGGCGACCTCCTGGGCGCGCAACAGGGTCGCCTCGCTTTCAAGCAAGGCGTCCTGGAGCCGGGCCTGCTCGGTCATGTCCTCGACGATGAGCAGCAAACGGGCTTCTTCTTCTTCTTCTTCTTCCGCAAGGCGGATGCCAGTCAGGGTGGCACGCACCGGGATGAGCGGGCCATCGGGTACGCGCGCCATTTCGAACAGCAGGTCGCGTTTGACGATGCCGCTTTCCCGAACCTCGCGCAGGTGTCGGTCGAGCCCTTCCGCCCGGATCAGCGTCGCGAGCGGGCGGCCGTGGGCGTCCGCTTCGCTCAACTCGAAGCGCCGGGCGAAGGCGCGGTTGATCGAGATGACCGTGAGGTCGGCCGTCAGCACGGCCAGTCCATCCGGGATCGCCGAAAACACCAGTTCCGCGTATTCCCGCAGGGACAGGATCGCCTGCCGGTCCGCGTGGACATAGGTGTCCATCGCCAGCCCCATGTCGAATAGGACGATCTTGAGCAGGGACTGGAGCGTCGCGATGGCCAGGTCGGGATCGCCGCCGAGACGTTGCCACAGGTCGGGCAGCGCATCGGACAGATACTTGGCGTACGCCCCGAGATACCATTGCGTTTCCAGGCCGATGCGCTGATGCGCGAGCCCCACGCGCAGACGATGGCGCACGTACTCGGCATCGTAGGTCCCGGCCGTGAGGGTCTCGAAATACTGCGCCTGGGTGGTTCGGAGGTGGTCGAGCGCCGCTTGGTCGGGAATGAAGCGCCGCGTTTCTTCAAAACGCAACAGATGGTCGTAAAATCGCCGCGCGAAATCTTGCTCTTGGCCTGCCAGCAGCGCATGCAGGCGTTCGAGCCGGGCGGCATCCTCGTCCGTGAATTCCAGAAACGTTTTGCGTTTGGCGATACCGCCCTCGTCGAGACCGAGCGCGGCCATCATCGCATGGGCAATCTCGTCGGCCGGCTTCATCGCCCCCGCCCGCGCAGCCATCCATTCCGGCGACACGAAATGACCGTCAGGCTTGCTTGCTTGCTTGCTTGCTTGCGCAAGACGCTTTCCAATTCACGGTAGTTCTTGTTGTTCATGGACTCATCCGGTTGCACGGCGGTGGGACACCGAAGGTCTCGCGGTATGCGAGATACAAGCGTCGTTCGAGATGACGCCAGTGTTCTTCGACGATCCGAAACCTCACCTTCGCCCTCCCTTCCGCCAGATGGCGGTGAAGCGTCATGTTGCCGCTGTTGCCCCGCAGGTGATCGGAAAGCCGCTTGCGCAAATCGCGCGTCGAGCCGATATACACCACCGGCAGCCGCTCGACCGCGTCGGTCGAGCATCGGTTTTCGTCGGCGCCGACGGGCGCGCGAATCTCGTAGACACCCGACCGGGGCGGCACATGCGTTGCCAAGGCCGACGGCGTCAGGGGCAGCAACGCGGAGAATCCTTCCGTTGCCGCCCGATAGTCCGCGAGCGCCGCGCGACGGCGGCAGTCGGGAACCGCGAGTTGGTGACGGATGGCGGCGATCGATCGCCGCGAAAGGCGGATTCCGTGTTGTTGCTCCAGAAGCGCGACGAGCTGTGCGTCGGACCATGGGCGCGCGATCTCGCCTGCAAGGAGCAGTTGTTTTTCCTTTTTTACCAAGAAATCGAGACGATGACAATGCAGTAGCCGTTCGCTGGGGAACAACTTGATCAGAGCCAGGCTCCTGCCGTCGGGCAGAGCGACGGCGAGACCGCGCACGAGCCTGGAGATGCGTCCCGGATCGGCCGCCATGGGCAATCCCGCCCGTTCGGAAAGATGTCTCGACATGCGCGCCTGCGGCAGCGGGACGAGCGCAAGCGGGTTGCCGGTGACAAGAAAATCGCGTTGAAGCTCCAGCAGCGCCGCGATCAGCGCATGGGTCAGCCGGTTGCGGCTGTTGATCAATCGCAAACGATGCACCAACGCGGACATCCCGTTTCCGACGACACCGGAGAGAGCGTGCTCGTCGAGATGGTATTCGCGGGCGAGAACCTCATGTCGATAGATGAATGCAAGCCCGTCTTCACGAGGGACGATCCTGCCGAGGACCGGGGAAGCGGATTGGCGCATGGCGAGTGTCGCATCGACGCTCGCACCTGAAACGAGGGCGGCCCGTGCCCAGTATGCGCTGCGGAACGATGGCGAGGCTTCGATTCGCATGATCGAACGTTCGTATGCGTTCAGCGGTTGCGCGAGGCAGCGCGCCAGGACGATCTTGCCAAGGGTGCCGGCATCCAGGCCGTATTTCTTTTTCCGGGGCTGCAAGTTGATTAAAATATTTTATGATGTAAAAAGTTTTATTTTTTGCTGTAGAACCCAATCCAAAAGTAATATCGCGCGGCGCATGCGCCGTGAAGACGCGCATCGCGGACCTGCAGGGGCCACTCCGCGCGAAAGGCGGAGGCGCAAAGCCCCGGCCTGTCGGCACCTTGGGATCGCGGGTGCCCATGGTCGAGGGGATGCCAGGAAAGGGGGGGATTTTCTGGCGCGATCCTGCCGGCGACCGGAGGATTCTCCCTTGTTCGACGCCAAGAACACGAACAAGGAGCCTGCGTTGAAAGTGAATCAGCCGGTCACCCAGCGGGAAAAGCCCTACCCGCCTGGGCGTTATCTCGTCTCCAAAACCGACCTCAAGGGCATCATCACCTACGCCAACGACGCCTTCGTCGAACTCTCGGGATTTTCCCGCGAGGAACTCATTGGCAAGAACCACAATGTCGTGCGCCACCCGGACATGCCGCCCGCTGCCTTCGAGGATTTGTGGGCCACCGTGAAGCAGGGGCTGCCCTGGCGCGGGATAGTCAAGAACCGCGCCAAGGACGGCGACCACTACTGGGTCGACGCCTTCGTCGTGCCGGTGCGCGAGAACGACCAAACCGTCGGCTACATGTCGGTGCGTCAGGAACCTTCGCGTGCCGACATCGCCGCCGCCGAGGCGCTCTACCAGAAACTCAATGAGAGCAAGGCCAGGCTCGACACCCGGCCGCCGCTCGTGAAGCGGATCTCGATCCGGGCGCGGCTCTTGGCGACGATGGCCTTCATGGGCGCGCTGCTCGTCGTCGGCGCGGCAATCGGCATCGGCGGCATCGCGCTCACCAACAATGCCCTCGACCGCACCTACCAGGCGCGGCTGGAACCGGTCGACATGATCGGCCGCATCTCGACCCTGATGTCGGACAACAGCCGGCAGGTGATGCTGGCCCTCCAGCACAATCCGGCCAACCCGTTTGCGAAGCTGCACGATCATCCGGTGACGCTGCATACCGACGCGATCGTCAAGAACCGCGACGAAATCAGCGCGCTGGTGGCCGAGCTCGACAAGCGCGAGCTTGGAGAGAACCTCAAGCCCCTGCTCGTGCGTTATGCGGAAGCGAGGAAGGCCTATGTCAATGATGGACTCGTGCCGGCGCGCGAGGCTATCCTCGCCGGCGACTTCGACCGCGCCAACCAGATCCTGCTCACCAAGGTGAATCCGAACTACACCCAGGCGGCGAATCTCGCACGGGAAATCCAGGACGCGCTCAAGAAAGCAGCGCGCGACGAATACGCCGCCGCGCAGACGCGCTATGAAAGGCTGCGCAACTTGGCGGTCGCGGGCACGCTAATCGCTTTGCTCATCGTCGCCGCCGCCGCGTGGAATTTGATTACCGCCATCGCCCGACCGCTCAACCGCGTCATCGGGCATTTCGACCGCATGGCGCAGGGCAATCTGACCGACCGCATCGACATCTCGGGGCGCGACGAGGCCGGCAAGGTGCTCACGCAGCTGGCGGCCATGCAGGTGCACCTGAAAGTGATGCTGGATGAGATCCACGCGGCGGCGCGCGCCATCGACGAGCAGTCGGGACGGGTCGAGCAACAGACCGCCTCGGTGGTCGACCAGTCGGAGCAGCAGCGCGATCGCGCCGCCGATATCGCCGCCGCCACGGAGGAGTTCTCGCAATCGGTGCGCCAGGTCGCTGACGACGCCGACCACGCGGCGCGGGCGGCCGATCAGGCGCAGGGACAGATCGCCGAGGCGCAGGCGAGCATGACGAAAAGCTCGGCAGCGACGGGACGGGTGGTCGAGGCCGTGCAGTCGTCCTCCCGCACCATCGCCGACCTCAACCAGGCCGTCGCGAAGATCGGCGACATCAGTCAGACCATCAAGGAAATCGCCGATCAAACCAACCTGCTCGCCCTGAATGCGGCCATCGAAGCGGCCAGGGCCGGCGAGATGGGCAGGGGGTTTGCTGTAGTGGCCGACGAAGTGAGGAAACTCGCCGAGCGCACTGCGGCCTCGACGGCGGACATCACGGCCACGGTCGCGGAGATCCGTCAAGTGGCCGACAGCGCGGTCTCCTCGATGAACCATGCGGTGGTCGAGGTCGAGCAGGGCATCGGCATGATCCAGGAAAGCGTCGTGGGACTCTCACGCATCACCGACACCAGCCGCGACGTCACCGACCGCTCGCATCACATCGCCGATGCCGCGAAGGAGCAGGCGATCGCCTCGGAGCAGGTGGCGCAGAACATGGAAAAGATCGCCCAGCTCATCGACGGCAATCTCGAAGCGGCTCGTCAGGCCAAGGTCGCAGCAGATGCCATGAAGAACGCGGCGGAGGAACTGCGCCAGGTGGTGGGACAGTTCAAGGTGGTTGGCTGACTGGAGGGGAGAGAAAACGATGTTTTGCAATGGCTACAAGAAGAAAATCGAGGCGCTGGAAACCGAGCTACGCGAAGAACGCGCCCGACGGGAGGCGGCCGAGGCGCGTCTGGCAGCGGCGGAGTCGGCGCGGGGCGATGCGGAAGCGAACCTGGCCGGAACGCACCGGGATCTGGATCGCTGCCGGCGCATCTACCTCACCATGCAGTCCTTCGGCGATTCGTTTCTGGAAATCCAGCGTTCGCAGGCGGCGATCGCCGGCGCCATGCGCGAGGAGAAGCGGCATGCCGTCGAGGCGGCGACCGTTTCGGGCAGCTGCCGCCAGTCGATGGAGAAGATCGCCGAGAGCCTGTCGGTCATGGCCAGCGACAGCGCCTCGATGGCCGGCAACGTGGAAGGACTGTCGGATCGCGCCAACCAGATCGGCGGCATCGTCCAGTTGATCCGCGAGATCGCCGACCAGACGAACCTCCTGGCCTTGAACGCCGCCATCGAGGCGGCGCGCGCCGGCGAGCAGGGACGCGGCTTCGCGGTCGTGGCGGACGAGGTGCGAAAACTGGCCGAGAAAACCACGGCGGCGACCAACGAGATTTCCGGGCTGGTCACCGCCATCCAGGGAGAGACCCGTCAGACGCGGGAGCAGATGGAGCAATGGACGCGCCGCACCGCCTCCTTCGGCGAAGAGGGAACGGCGGCCACGGGCAGCATGCGCTCGCTGTTCGACCTCTCGCGGCGCATGGAGGGCACCATCGCCGCCTCGGCGCTCCGCAGCTTCGTCGAGGTGGCGAAGATCGACCATCTCGTCTACAAGTTCGAGGTCTATCGCGTGCTGATGGGCGTGTCGCAGAAGACCGTCGGCGATTTCGCGCCGCACACCGCCTGCCGACTCGGCAAGTGGTATTACGAGGGCGAGGGCCGCGACTGCTTCTCGAAGCTGCCCGGCTACGCGGAAATGGAATCGCCGCACCGGGAATTCCATGACGCCGGGCTGGCCGCGCTGCGCGCCAACGAGGGGGGCGACATGGAGACCTGCTTTGCCCGCGTCGGCGAGATGGAGGCGGCGAGCCTCAAGGTCGTGACCGCCCTGGAGAAGATCGCGACGAGCGCCGAAGGCGACACGGCGCTGCTGTGCCATGCTTGAAGATTTCGACTTCCGCGCCTGGGTGCGTCTTGCACATACCGATCCGGCCGCTTTCGAGGTCGCCAGACGCGAACTCATCGAAAGGGCCATCGTCAGGGGAAACGATCCGCAACGCATGCGCCGCATGCAGTGGCGGGTGGACGCGGAGCGCTTCCGCGCCCGCACACCGCTGAAGGCCTGCCTGCGCATTTCGGCCATGATGTGGGAGACGTTTTTCGAGTTCCGGATAGCGCTCAATCGCGCGGCGGGGCTTTCCGGCGAACCGGCATCCGGACGCAAACCCCGGGCCGCGCGGATCTTGCGCATGGAGTGCGGTCCGATGCGAGAGGCCGCAACTCCTTCCGGAGCCGCCATCCGCCGGCCTGGGGCCGACAGCGAGTCGGCACGGCGGCTGATCCTCGTCGCTTCGTCCGATTGATCAACAGCAGTGGCGGTTTGGGAGTCAATCGGACCATGGTCGCCGTGCCCGTCCTGTAATCGAGTTTGACTTGTCCTTACTGTGGCCATACCAAGCTCGAAACCGTGCCGCTCGACGCTTGTCAGTGGTTCTACGAGTGCGAAGGCTGTCACACATTACTCAATCCACTCTCGGGTGATTGTTACGTGTTCTGCTTATATGGCAACGTTCTGGAGCAAAGCGAATTTACAGCAAAATTTGGACTTGACTCACAAATTCTGTGGATAGGTCGCCACCCTCGACGCAAAAATCCGGCGCGCGACAGACAGTTAGGTGGTCTGAGCAAAACATATCCGCCGGCGGCGTGCTTTGCGCCGATATCTCATTCATGATAACTACTATTATCATGAACGCGATTTTTTTCACGCAAGTCGATGGGCTGAAAATACTGCTGGCAAAAACCCATAAATAACAATTGCTTGCGACAAGGTTTTCTGCTATATAGGTGAAATGTGATTGAAAGGAGAAGAAGACATGAGCCTGCTGACCCGACAGGAAGCTGCCGACATGATGGATGTCCCTATTACTTGGGTGGATGCAATGCTGGAGTTTGGATCGCTGGAGCGCCACGAAGGGCTGAACGGCGAGACATTGATCGATGCTGATGAGATTTTGGAGAAACGTTTCGCGGCACCGCGCCTCGAAGCCGCGTCCCTTGCTCACGTTCGCAGCATGCTGAAAAAACTTGGTTTGGATGGCTCCTCGGCAAGTGTTTAGCTGTAAAAAATTCATCCGTCTTCCATTCCTAGGGCTGCGTGGTGGAGTTAGATTTTTCCGAAAAACTCTCGCGCCCGGCAAAACG